>JAFGDI010000392.1 GCA_016932145.1 Sedimentisphaerales bacterium | reverse complement strand
ATTATATTGCGTCAGGCAGCCAGGCTGGCTCGCTGGAAAGTTACAATTGTACCGCCGGGCGGAAAGTGCATTCAATGTCGGCTTTGTCTGCCGCATTGTCCTTTTGATGCCATAAACTCACCAGCCGCCGGTCTCAAAAAAGATAGTTATACACTTGAAACCAGGAAAATAGCCGTTTATTTGCTTATTACTATATTTATGGTTGTTCTGGGTGCTTATACAGGCTACGCTCTGGGCGAACATCTGGCTCAGGGCGATCTTGCTGTTCTGCGAGCTGCGATAATAAATGATCAGCCTACCCCGGGCATATCTCAGGCAGACCGTCTTACTATTGCTGCTTCGATCCGGGCCGCGGGTCTGGAAGCTCAGGAGATAAATGCTACGGCGGAAGCTCTGATACGACGCTTTGAGCTTGCATTTGCCTTTATTCTGGCGGGTCTGGCACTGGTAATTTCAGTTAAGCTGGTTAAGACCACTATATATCGTACCTCAGATGATTATCTGCCGGATTCTGGCAATTGTTTCAGTTGCGGTCGTTGCTTTGACAGTTGCCCGAATGAATGCGTACCCGGGCAGAGCTGATGTCCTTGTTCTCTTATTCTGGTCAACAGCAGTGTATCGGCAGGGTTACGGTAAATACTGTTCTTCCTGGCTCACTTTCTACCCATATATCTCCCTTATGCCTCTTTATTATTCTGCGGGCAATATCCAGTCCCAGTCCGGTGCCAATGCCAACTGGTTTGGTAGTAAAGAGCGGGTCAAATATCTTTTTCAGATTTTCCGGGGGTATGCCGCAGCCGGAGTCTTTAATTGTAATTGCAATATTCTTATCTTGCTGTTCCAGAGATATTTCCAACTGGCCGGCACCATCCATGGCTTGAACGGCATTGTGTATAAGATTGGTCCATACCTGGCATAGTTCGTTGGGGAACCCTTTGATCTGCGGTATTTCTGCAAAGTTCACTGTCAGGTCAATGCCATGTTTGATCTTATTGCCATAGAGTATTATAGCTGTTTCCAGCGTTTTTCTCAGATCAACGAGTTCCGGCTCAGAATTTTCGTTGGTCCGGGCATATTCTCTCAGGGCATAGGCTATACGAGAGGACTGGTTTATTGCTGAATCTATTATATGCAGCCCCTGGATGATATTGGCTATTTTGCCCAGATAATCCCTTATTTCATTACCCGGGGCGGCAGAGATGAAAGGCAGATAATGATCATAATTATCGAGTAAGCCGACCTCGACCAGAAATAAAGCGATCTCTTCACTGTCATTTATACCTTTTTCTCTGAGATTATCGGTGATCTCCCTGATATATTGTCTTCTCTGACGAGTTGTAACAAGCTGATTATTATTGAGCAATAGCCGGTCAATTATTTCGTTTATAGTTTTAATATAGTCATCAGGCAGGCGGTAAACTTCATAGCTTTTTTGCGTTATTAATTTTATGCTTGCCTTGAGCGTGGTATTAGTAGAACCTATAGCTCCCAGCGGAGTATTAAGCTCGTGGGCAATGCCGGCTGCCAGCCGTCCGATCGAAACCATTTTTTCTGATTCTACTAATTGCGACTGGGTAGCTCGAAGATCATGTTCTACCTTAATGCGATCGGCAATTTCTTTTTCCAGTTGACGATTTTTCTCTGAGAGTCTGGCTGTCTGCTCGTGCACTTCCTTTTCTAATTTGCGATTATACTCTTCCATTAGCTCACGGGCTTTATGCAATTCTGTAACATCCTGAATGAAGCCATAAATGTTAACTACCTTGCCATCCTTGAGCTGAGGAATGCCAACAGTTCTGATCCATTTGTGGCGGTTAAGTGCAGTTAATATTTCCAGCTCCAGGTCATATCTGGTACCATTGTTAATGGCTTCTTCCACCGCCTGCCTGATAATATTTGCAGATTCACCCTGATAAAACTTTATACCGAAATCAACTGAAGTTGGGGTATCTGGTTCAAGGTCATGTATCAGAGCTGTTTGCCGGGTCCAGGTGCCTTTTCTGGTTTTCGGGTCAAATTGCCAGCCACCAATCTTTGCTATGTCGCTGGTAATGTTGAGTATGTTTTCACTTTCCCGGAGGGCATTTTCGGCATTTTTCAAAGCGGTAATGTCCGTACCATAAACATTAACATAATTATAGCCCGGCACTGGAACTATTGTCAGCATGTATATGGCTTGTCCGCAATTATGCTCGACAATTTCTATCTTGCCGGTATTACAGGCCCGGAGTATGGCATTATGCCATTTGCCACCCAGTTTATTGGACAAGCGACAATTCCAGCTTTCCAGCAGGGAGTTGCTCGCTGTATTACTATATATTATCGAGCCATCAGAGATAATACGCAATATCGGATTGGGGGATTCAGAGGGGAATCGAGCCAGCCATTGTAATTCTGCCTCGTTTGCCCGTAATTGCTGATTGGCGGCAGAAAGCTGCTGATTAGCGGCACGCAATTGCTGTCCTGATGCGGTAAGCTGCTGATTGGCTGCCTGCAATTGTTCTTTATTATCTTTTAATTCAGAGTTAAGTTTATTTAATTTAATATTGGCTTCTACTGCTCTGGCCTCAGTTTCGCATATCTTTTCCTGATGCAGCATTATTCTGCTGAAAATTACCGTTGCCAGCGGATATAAAACAATTACCGGCAGGGCAATAGTTTCAAAATAGCTTATCATTGACTTATGGGGCAACATGATCATAAACAATGACATGATAATATGGACCAGCAGACCTGTAGCATATAAGTACCCGCCGCCAGTCAGATAAGGTCTTTTCTTGCGGCCATAGAAAAATAGTATTCCCACCAGAGTTGCAGATATTGCTACCAATCCCCCTGTAACTGCCCCGATACCACCAAGCCAGAGACGATAGGCTACCGCCACCAGCATGGGCAATAAAGCCGCCGGTCCGGCAAACATACCGCTGACACTCAATATCACCGAACGGCAGTCAAATATCGGGCCGCTTTCTAACTTGTAACTATTGAGCATAGCTGCAATTACAGCTAAACTAAAGAATATGCCAAAAATTATCTGGTCAAGGCGTTTGCCGCTATTGCGACGGATCACAAAACCATAGAACAGGCTCATTGTGAACATTATCGCCAGATTATTAACCAGAAACTTGAATACTATGGCAGTTTCACTCATTTACTGACTACTCCCATTGTCAAACTGTTTGCAAGAAACTAACCTCAAATAATGATAATAATACCATGAGACCAGAAGATTTTAGCAGATAGTAATTATTAATGCAAAATTATTGTAAAAAGTTTTATTGGAGATCGAGAGAGTGAAAAATGAAAATACAATGCCAGTATCTGGGAATAACTGGTTGTGGCCGACAGCTTTGACTGGGAATTCGTTTTTGTTACTTTTTACCTGTTACTTATTTCGTGAACGGTTACATAAAAGAAATAGTTAACCGTTCACAGTGCTTACATAGATTGCAGAGTTAACTGTGAACTAAACTGTTTAGTAACAAGTAACAAGAAACAAGCTCATGATTCTCGTTCCGCTCGAAGCTGTCTGATTATTTATGCTACGCATCACTGCGTGTTTTATTTCTTATTACTGTAACCGTATGAACGGTTACAGTAAAAGTTAACCACAATGATAATGGGCCGAAAAATTATGTAATTCCGGCCCGTTATCATTGTTAATTATCTGTAGAATAGTTCAAAATATTGTCAGCTTTATCAAAGCCTGTTCCATCTGGTTTTTAGCTTATCAAAGAAATTGTGCATGTCTTCTACCATCATATAAAGTGATGGGGCCAGTATTAATGTTATAGCCGTTGAGAATAATATGCCGTATCCGAGAGACAGAGCCATAGGTATGAGATATTTTGCCTGCCTTGAGGTCTCAAAGATCATTGGGGCTAAACCGCCAAAGGTGGTCAGTGTGGTTAGCATGATCGGACGGAATCGCTGTATGCCGGCCGCCAGAATAGCATCGTGGCAGGAGCAATCAGGATTTTCACGCCTGGTGGTATTAGCAAAGTCGATAAGTACAATAACATCATTAACCACCACCCCGGCAAGGGCAACAATACCAAACATACTTATTACGCTGAGATTATAGCCCATGATAATATGGCCCAGAACGGCACCTACAACGCCAAAGGGTATGGCTGTCATAATAATTATTGGTTGAGTATAGCTTTTAAATGGAATTGCCAGCATGGCATAAATAACAAAAAGTGCTAATAGAAAACCTGTCTTTAATGCTTCCATAGAATCAGCCAGGTCCGCCTGACGACCTTCAAAGCTGTAGGTCAAACCAGGGTACTTAGCCATAAGAGCAGGTAACAGGTCTGTTTTGAGTCGGTTCATTACTACGGTATTATTTTCAGCCGGGACATCACCTGAAATAGTTACCACCCGATTCTGGTCACGATGATTGATCGAGGTATAGGCTCTGCCTCTGGCAATGTCCACAACATCTCTCAATGGAACTTCGACGCCCGTAAGGGGAGAACGCACCATCATAGATTCAAGGCTATATAAGGTATTGCGGTCTTCTTCGGGTAAACGCACCATTACCTTGATCTCATTGCGTCCTCGCTGCTGTCTTAGTGATTGTGCACCATAATAAGAGCTTCTCACTTGTTGAGCAATATTAGCAGCAGTAAAACCAAGAGCCTGGCACTCTTTTTTGACTGTAAAATCTATTTGTTCCTTGCCAGGGGTAAAACCATCGTCAACATCAGTTACAGATTGTACCTCTTTAAGCATTGCTGCCAATTCTGCGCTGGCAATTTCTAATGTATCCATATTTCTATGGGAAAGTTCAACGCTTAATGATGCACCAGAACCAGGTCCTCCGACATTACTCTCAAAGCGAACATAGTCCGCGCCGGTTATTTCCCCTGTGGCTTTTCGCCATTTAGCAGACACTTCAGCGGTAGTAAGAGGTCTTATTTCAGGTGCAGTCAGCAATATATATATTTTGGCAACATGACTGCCGCTGGTAGCACCGCTGCCCTCGCCAACTCTTTCGTTGACAACTGATACTACCCCTGTACTTAATTTATCTCCACCATTTGCAGCTATAATTTCGCGAGCTTTTGCTTCTATAATATTTTTGGCACGAATTGTCTCTGATACATCACAGCCATAGGGCATTACTACCGTAGCTCTGGCATATTCAGAGTCAACAGTGGGAAATGAAATAATACTTATATAGCCAAGAGAAATAAATGATAATGTCAGGGCCAGGACTATCATACAGCAAAGTATGGTCAGATAACGATTTCTTAGCACAAAATCAAGAAACGGTCCATAGATATTTTTTACGCATTTTACAAACCAGTGGCTGAATGAATTTTGCATTTTATGTAGTAAACTTTTATTTTCAGCATCTTTCTGGTGTGATAGATGGGAAGGCAAAATCAGCAGACATTCTACGAGCGACATGAGGAATATACATGTTATAATAACTGGGAAAACTCTGTATATTTTTCCCATAAATCCGGGAATAAACAGCATTGGCATAAAAGCCACTATGTTTGTAAGTACACTGAAAATTACCGGTATAGCAACCTGTCGAGCACCAATTATAGCCGCTTTATGAAAAGGCATACCATCCTGATGCAGGTGATATACATTTTCACCAACCACGATTGCATCATCAACAACGATACCTAATGCCACCAAAAAAGCGAACATGGTCATCATATTAATAGTAATGTCACAGGCAGGCAAAAATAGCATAGCACCCAAAAATGAAATAGGAATGCCCATTGATACCCAAAATGCCAGTCTGATTTCGAGAAAGGCTGATAATAATACGGCCACAAGGATTAAGCCAAACAGGCCGTTACGAAACAGCAGGTCCATTCTCTGACGGTACATATCAGATGAATCATTCCATATTACCATTTCCATGCCATCTGGCAGGGTGATGAGCAATTCTTCAGTTACTTTTTTGGCGGCATCTGCTACTGAAAGGGGTGTTTCATTGCCTATGCGGTAAACATCAACGAGCAGGGCAGGCTTACCATTATATGTAGTAAATTTATCTATATCTTCAAATCCGTCTTTGATAGTGGCTATATCTTTGAGCAGGACCTCAGTACCATCAGAATTACTTACAATGGGTATATTCTCATATTCAACTCCCCAATCGCGTCTTTCCTTCATACGCACCATGATCTCGCCACTGGCAGTTTTCATGGAACCGCCGGGCAGTTCAAGTGCTCGCTTAGAGATTATATCTGCAATCCCGGGTAATGTCAGGTTGTATCGACGGAGCATATCCTGGGATACTTCGATACTGATTTCATACTCGCGATGACCTGATATCTCTACCTGGGTGATATCAGCTTCCTGAAGTAAGCGGTCGCGAACATGCTCGGCAGTTTCCCGCAACGCCTTTTCACTTATATCAGCGGACAGAACTATAGAAAGTACCTGTCTTTTTCGTGATGACTGGGTTACCTGCGGCTCTTCGGCTTCTTCCGGGAAGGTTACTATGCGGTCAACTTCTGTTTTAATATCCTGGGTCAGCTTCTGTATGTCGTAACCTACCAGCATCTCAACTGTTACAACGCCAACACCTTCATTGGCAGCGGCAGTAACCTCTTTGACGCCATCAAGACCCCTGACATTTTCCTCAATAACCTGAACGATGGATTTTTCTACTTCTTCCGGACTGGCTCCCGGGTATGGCACTGTTACTGTAACCATATCAAGTGAAAATTCCGGGAATACCTCTTTTTTGATATTTGAAGCCATTATAAGTCCGCCTACCAGGCAGACTACCATTATAAGATTGGCTGTTACCGGATTGTGAACCATCCAGGAGATAACCCCTTTTTTCAAATTACCTTCCTGTTCGCTTAAATCGTTCATCTTATATTTACCTTTTTTATTAATTTTATATTTTGCCTGTTATGGCAGGAAATATTATGTTACACAAAACAACTAATATTAGTAACCGTTCACGGTTACAGTAACAAGTAACAAGTAACAAGTAACAAGTTGAGGTAATCCGAAATCCCGAACTTGCTTCGGGGCTCATGATTCTCGCTCCGCTCGAAGCTGTCTGATTTATATTGCAGGCAAAGCCTGCTTAAATAAGCTTCGCCGATGGCGAAACCTGAGCTTATTTCTTATTTCTTATTTCTGTAACCGTGTGAACGGTTACCTAATATCAAGCTCAGGGCACATCCCAGTTATTGTACTGGTTTCACTTCTGCTAATCGCAGGGACATTCCTTGTACTGGCGAGGCGATAGCTGATATTACCAGCAATTCATCGTTGTTAAGACCTTCCGATATCGCTACGGTTTTTTCATCACGCCATATAGTCTCTGCTGGTCGTATTTCCAGCTCGTAGCTGCCATTGCGAGATACTGCCAGCCAGACATTATTGTCATCACGCCAGGCTGTACGCGGTATAGTAACTATGTTTTCCATTATTTTACCTTCGATCTCGACTTTTACATAGTCGCCCAGCAATAGTGGCTGTCTGCTATTTGTTTTCAGGTCAAGTGGGTCTTCAACTTCGATTAATGCCCGTGCCATTTTACCTTTGTTTTCCAGGTTGGTAAGAATACCAATAACTTTACCACTCACTATATTGTCATTATAAAATATATTAGCCTGTGATCCTTTATTGTTAGTCAGATCCGGTATTTCCAGCCATTTAAGCTCGTCCAGCGGAATTGACACTTCTATCCAGAATTTATCAATATCAACCAGCTCTGCTAATGTCTCCTGAATATTGACATTTGTGCCTTTATCTACACTTTTAGACAGTACCATGCTATTGAATGGGGCTTTTATCTGGGTTCTGCTCAGATCAAGCTCGCTCTTTTTTAATGCACTGCGACTTATCTCAACATTGGCCTGGGCCTGCATTAACTGTGGCTGGCGCAGGGCTAGCGACTTGTCTTGTTCCGTTATTTCACGACCGGCATTTACCAGCTCCCATTCCCTGCTGGCTATTTGCTGCTTTCCCTGTTCTAATGCCAGAGCAGCCTGAGCATTTGTTAACTGCCCTTTACTCTGCAATACCGCCAGTTCATAATCATCCGGCTCTATAGTTACTACTGTCTGATCTGCGGATAAATGACCGCCAGGGCGAAATTGATCATTTACAGCTAATATCTGACCGGCCACTCTTGACTTCAATACAATCTTACGAACCGGTACGACACTGCCCATAGCTTTTATAGTAACTGGCTTACTTACTTTGGCAGCTGTCATTACCTCTGCCAGGTATGAAGTCTTTGGCATTGGGGTTTTGCCGATTTCTGGCTTATTTTTCGCCATATACTTTATCGTTATTACTGTGCCAAGTATTAAACTGACTGCAATTATAACCTTAATAAATAACTTTGCTTTGCTCATATTTAATTTACCTTAGTGTTTTAATACTGTTGTTTACCTTATGATGAATTGTACTGGCATGGCCTTATTCCAGCCAGCTTCCACCCAATGCCCGGTATAAAGCAGTCCGGTACTGAAGGAGATTTTTTTGCCTGCTCAATATTTCAAGTTCAAGTGCCTGCACTTTTATCAACTCTGAAAGAGTGCTGAGATAGTCCTGCGCTCCGTTAAAATATTGATATTCTGCCTGCTTGAGTGCCTGCCGGGCCAGTTCCAACTGGGCAGTTACTACATCAATATTCTTTTGCTGATATTGTTCCTGTAACATTGCATTGGTAACTTCAGTTATGGCCGCTATTGCAGTCTGTTTGTAGGCAGAGGTTTTTTCCTCTATTACTGCCTGTACCCGGCTGATCTCTGCCTCTCGCCGGTTACCATCGAGTAATGGTACTGTAAGATTTGCTGCAAGGTTCATTATCCAGTTGTCAAACAGACTCTCGAGTTCATCATCTCCATATTTGTATGAGGCCGTGAGTTTGAATGCGGGTAGCTTGTCCGCTTTGGCCTCAGACAGATTCCAGTTTGCTATTTTGATATTTACCATTGCCAGTCTGAGGTCGGGTCTTCTTATCAGTAGCTGCGATGGTATGCCAGTATCTGGCGTATCCGGCACTTGAGGCAGAGCTTCTGTTTTTATTGCTATTTCATCACTGCCGGGCATTTTACCCAACAGGGCAGCTAGTTTGTTCTGGGCTACTTTCTCAGATGATTCTGCTAAGATAAGAGCAGCTTTGACCTGTTCTACGGTTTGTCTCTGTCTTAATACATCTAAAGAGCTGCTACTTGACATATTGAATCGCAGTTCCAGCAACTCCAGATATGACTTGTTAGTTTCTAACTGCTTATTTAGTATGCTCTTCTGTTCGCGACTGGCAAGAATATCAAGCCAGGTCTGTACTATTTCAGCTACAACTGTTGTCGCTGCGGCATCCACTGATTCTCTGCTGGCTTGAACTGAAAGCAGGGCGGCCTGCTTTTGTGAGTCTATCCGACCCCAGAGGTCCAGCTCATACGCTGCCGCCAGCCCTAGTGAATAGCTGTCTGTTGTGTTTTCTGTTGTACCTGCTGCTGCCTGACTGCGACTGCGGCTTGTGCCAGCACCGGCACTCAGATCAACTTGCAGGTCATCGGCTGAATTTATCTTTAGCTCTGCGGCTTTAGCCTGTTTCAGTCTGGCCCAGGCCTGTTCAATGCTAAGATTGTCAGACAGAGCGCTGGCTACAAGGTTGTTTAGTTCTTCGCTGCCAAATTCCTGCCACCATTTATCTTGAAATTCAACATTTGCCTGCTGTGTGACGCCAGAATATTGTTCCGGCATAAATCCTGCTATTTCAGTCAATTCTGGTTCGCCTGTATGACACCCTGTTAATAATAGCACGCTTAAAATACCTGCAATATATATTTGTTTTTTCAATATCCACGCTCCGTACTTGTTTTTCGGATATTCATACCGTTTATACTAAATTCATATACATGGTCTATTATCTCATCAAGAAAACTTTCAGCCATAAATTCAGGACGGTCAAAAGGAGATAATTTCAGATTCATTTTATGTTTTCGAATGTTCCTGGTAGTATTAAAGAACAGACATTGGGACATTATGCTCATATTCAGTAATCGTATTTTATGAATATCTGTCTCACCTGTCAATTTGACTATTATAGCATCAAGTCGGGATCTTTCCTGACTTAATATTTCTGAAATAAATTCTTTTGACACCAGTGTCGGGGCAAATATCTCATGGAAAACCATTCGCATAAACCAGCCTGAAGGCCCTTCATCAAAGATTGACCGTATGAGTGCCGTTATATAGTTCTTAAGCTGCTCAGTAGCTGGTTTTTCACTGCCATCATCATTCAAAACATCAGCCCTCTGGATCAGGTTAACGGCATGACGGAACGACTTTTCAAATAAATTCTCTTTGCTGCGGAAATAATAGTTTATAGCCGCACGATTTACCTCGGCCATACCACAAATATCGGTAATACTGGTGGCTTTATAACCCTTCTGAGCAAATGCTTCGCAAGCGCATTCCACTATCCTGCGGGCCGTATCATTATATTCTTCCATATTTGTCACCATGATTTTTAGCTGGATTTCTGCGATGTCAGTATCGCTACGAATAGGTGTATAATTTTAAAGCTTTCCAGCTTACCTATATGACTATATCAAACGAGCGTTTGAAATGCAAGTATAATAATTGAATTGATTTTATATTGGAAAATATTAATGGGCTTACTTTTATATAAGTTATTTATTAGTATATTGTTAGGCGAGAGATTATTGTGTCTGGTGTTTTGTCATTCAGAGTGTCATCAAACTGCTCTGAAATAATGAACCAAGCCAATCTTACTAAACTTTATTAATATTGCACAATATGCCGGGCTATAACACTCACTTTCAATTATGGATCACCCATCCCACTTCTTTCAACTGTGGCATTTCCCAGCCAGCCAGACAGTTATGGCAGCGATCCTGATCCGGCCGCCGCAGTTTACCGCAATTTGCGCAGGTAACTTGCACGATCTTAGGCCGGGCAATAACATAAGCCAGAAAAGCTGCCGGGCCGAATAATATGATGAGATATTGCCAGAATTTCCTCTGGCGATTGGATATGCCGTATTTCTTTACACTGAATGCGAACCAGATCAGCAGAGCGATAGTGATAAACAACGACAATGAACTATTCTCGAAGTAAAGCCAGTCAGAGATAGTCGGATTGTACATTGTAGCATAATTAGCTACAGATCCCGGCAAAAGAAAAAGCGTCTGCCAGGTCTCGATCGGTGTGAACCAGTCGCGGGTCAGATATGACAGGGTAACAGGTAATATGCCGGGCAGATTTTCGATGAAGTTTCGAGTCTCACGCAAATTGGCGGTTTCTTCGTCAAAATATGAGACGCAGGATGCGACAGTATTCCCCAGCCGCTTGCCTTTGGTATCGTAAACATTAACCGAAAGCACGCCGATGCGTGATAACCTGCTTTCGGTATAGCCGATCAAATCTTCACTAATTATCTTTATGTCAGCATCAGTCTTTTCATCTCCGGTTTTGGCCCGGTCAAAAACGGTTTTGTATATCGGGCAGAATTCGTAGGAATAATTATCCCGGCATAAAGTTTCAATATCACTCCGGTCGCCTATCTTTAGCTTCTCCACCTTGCCAGTATCAAAATTACCCAGATATATCTCTCCTGAGCGAGCTACCAGATGTACTATATTTGATTGCGTAAACCCGCTTCTATAACTGGTAGTAGCAGAATCAATGCCAACCAGTGATTTGCCGTCCAGGTCGCCAAGTTTGCCCATACGCACATTGCTGATATTTTTATTTTCATCTTCTGTAGCCAATCGTGCGGCTGGTTCAAGAAAACTGAAGCTTTGGCCAAAATTGTACCGTAAAGGCCCAGTGGTTGCAGAAATACCTGTTGATGCTATCTGATATATATCCAGCGATTCGGGTATATCAAGCCCGGCATAACTTGTCAAATCATAACTGCCTTTATCGTTTCTATTAAGTTTAAGCTCGAACAGTTTTTTTGCCTGTT
>JAFGDI010000391.1 GCA_016932145.1 Sedimentisphaerales bacterium | reverse complement strand
CATCATTGCTGGCATATACGCCGCTACTATCTCATCTGCTCTTGGCAGTATGATGGGGGCACCTCGCATACTTCAGGCCATGGCCCGCGACCGCTTTTTTCCCATACTCAATTTCTTTATTCCCGGAAGCAAAAGAACCGGGGAGCCGCGCAGAGCTACTATCCTGACCTTCTTCATTGCTCAGGCTGGTATCTTTATTGGCGACCTCAACCATATCGCCCCGATCATTACCATGTTTTTTATGATAACCTACGGCGCGCTTAACTTCGCCGCCTTTCAGGAACATCTCAGCGGCAACCCCAGCTACAGGCCAACTTTCAGGGTCAAACACTGGTCCATCTCACTTGCCGGAGCTTTACTCTGTGTAGGTGCAATGCTCCTTATCGATGCACTCTGGGCCATTATCGCCATAATAACTATGATCGCTATCTACCATTATCTGGCTAAAAAAGAGATCGAGTCTAACTGGGGTGATGTAAAAAGCGGTGCCGCTCTGGAACGGGTAAGAAGAAACCTGCTCATGCTGGAAATGGAAAAATATCACCCTAAAAACTGGCGGCCGGCTATTCTCGCATTCGAAATGCACCGTGAACAGGACCTGGCCGCCGTAACACTGGCTCGCGGACTGGCTGGTAAGAACGGTCTTTTCCTGCTGGGACAGGTAATTACCACAGAAGCAGAAGATGCTCTGGAAAAACATGGCAGAGCCTTGCGCATGCTGAGAAAGAAGATAGCTGACAACGCTCTCGATGCCTTCCCTGCCGTAACCATAGCTGACAATACCGAACAGGGCATATTATCACTTATCCAATGCTGCGGCATTGGCGCACTTAAACCAAACCTCATTATCTTTAACTGGCCGCAGGACCAGGAGGAAAAAAGAGAAGTAACCAATTCAATACCTAATGCCATCGCTCTGGGCAAGAGCATTGCCCTGCTCAAGATCAGCCCTGAAGCCAAAGATAAACCCATCATGCCAAGCGGTACTATCGATGTCTGGTGGCTGGGGCAAAGCAATGGCACTCTCATGCTCTTACTGTCTCATCTGCTCAAGAGCAATATCGATTGGCGGCAGCGAAAGATCAGGCTTATAAGAGCTATTAAAGACCCGGCCGGTAAAGAGACGACAGAGAATTACCTTGCCGAACTTACCTCAGCCGCCCGAATAAATGCCGAAATAACCATCTTCGTCTCTGACGATTTCAGTCAGTGTCTGCAAAGGGAAAGTGCTAATGCCTGCCTGTGCATACTCGGCCTGCCAGACCCCAGCCTTAACCCGGAAAGCACTCTGGAAAAACTCGAAGAAATAACCGCAAATATTCCCAGAGCTTTATTTGTATATAGCAATGGAGATATGTCGATCGAAGTGTAAATTACAGCGAGAATGAAACAGGTGGGAATATGATAAAAATATCCAGAATATATCGAACCGTACTGCCCGTCGAAAAGAACCGTATCAGCCAGGTACAGGAAATATTTCGGCAGAACTTCTCGGCCGTAGCTGACTATGCCGACAAAATACCAGAACTGCTCAATGACTCGATTAAATTTGGCTATACCACAATACTTCTGGTAAGTGAAAGTTCAGCCGGGGAAGTTAAAGGGTTCTCCTTGTTCATGATCTTCCCCAATGTCCGGGTTGCCTTCCTCGACTTCATGGCAGTAAGGCCTGAGCTTCAAGGAAGCGGCACCGGCGGAGTGCTCTATGAAGCTACCCGCGATTATCTGAAGATGACCAATTGTCAGGGATTGTTTTATGAAGTATTACCTGATGACCCGGCGGTAGTCAAAGATAAAGACATGCTCAAAGAGAACCAACGCCGGCTCCGCTTTTACGAAAATTATGGTGCATACCCGATAATTAATACAGAATACGAGACTCCCATTGGCGAGTGGCCTGCACCTTATCTGGTCTATGACAGCCTTGACCGCAAAGAGCCCTTGAAACGCAGTCTGTGCCGGGCTGTCTTTCGCGCTATACTTAAATATAAGTATAGCGACATTGTAACCCCGGACTATATCGAACAGGTAGTAGAATCAGTGATCGACAATCCGGTAAAGTTCCGCGAGCCAAAATATACTAAAAACACTATCGCACCGCCAGTCAACCCCAGACTCTCTAAAGTCTTTACTATAGTATATTCTGACAAACATGCTATCCATCATGTACACGATCGTGGCTACTTCGAGAAACCAGTACGCGTTTCCACTATCAGCAAAAGCCTTCTGGCGACCGGCTTGTTTGAGACCATCACACCTAAGCCATACCCCATGACCCACACCACCGCAGTACACGACAAAGACTTTGTCAACTATCTCAAAGCCGTATGTGAAAAGCTCAGCAGTAAAACGCCAACTTACCCTTATGTCTTTCCTATCAGAAGACCTGACCGTAAACCCAAAGACATGGCCGTCCGGGCTGGCTACTATTGCATCGACACCTTCACCCCTCTCGATAAAAACGCTTATATCGCAGCCCGCGAAGCTATCAATATCGCACTCACCGCCGCTGACACCCTGCTCCATGGCTACCCACTGGCCTATGCTCTGTGCCGACCGCCCGGCCATCATGCCGAACGCAGGACCTTCGGCGGCTTCTGCTATTTCAATAATGCCGCCATTGCCGCCAACTACCTCAGTCAATACGGGAAAGTGGCAACACTCGATATCGATTTCCACCATGGCAATGGCACTCAGGATATTTTCTACCAGAGAAATGATGTACTTACCATCTCTTTGCACGGCCATCCCAATATCGCCTATCCTTACTTCTCGGGCTTTGCCGATGAGACTGGCGAAGGGCCGGGGCTGGGCTTCAATGTCAATCTGCCCCTGAACGAAAACGCTGGCGAAGAGGTTTACCTTAAAGCGATCAATAAAGCCGTAAATAAGATAAAACAATTTGACCCGGTTTTTCTGGTAGTATCTACTGGCTTTGACATAATGAAAGGCGACCCCACCGGCTCATTTGCCCTCACTACTGAATCCATGAGAAAGATAGGAATACTCGTATCGGGCATAAACAAACCGACTCTCGTCGTTCAGGAAGGAGGATACAACATTCGCAATCTCAAAACCGGATCTGCCGCTTTCTTCAATGCCTTCGCCAAAGGGCTGCTCGATATAAACAGTAAACTGATCAAAGGCAGGTCTCAGGTGGCCAATCTGTAAATGAGCAGCCCACCTGACAAAGAACACCTTAAATAGTCAGCTATTTATTTGCCATTCGCAGACGCATGGCCTTGCTTCTCTACATACTTATCAAATATATACTGTGCTGCCTCAACCGGGTTGCCTGTCGGCTCTGTTGCGTATCCTTTAGTTGAATGAGTCCATCGCTCCTCATAGTCAGCAATTACTTCCAGGCAGGCTCTCTCGTCAAATAACTGACCAGCCGCAAGCGACTTCTGCACTGCATCTAAAAACATCTGCCAGCGGGTATAATTAAAATCACCCATCATACCACCATACTGACGCTGGGCATAATCATGGAGTGTGCTTTGCTTAGCGCCCCAGAGCGTTATAAGGTCACGAGCATTCCATTGATACAGTTCTGCCTGCTCCTCATTTTTTGCCTTGGCTGTTGCCTCGCCCAGCCAGCGGCCGGCCAGAAACATTTTATTAGTTAACAGTAACTTATCAGTATCTTTGATAGCCTGCAAATAAATCTCCGCAGCTCTGGCAAAACCCTGGGCATCTTTTACCTGATATGACCTCCGCAGGTCAGCATGCAGTAACTGCGAATGATCGCTCATTACCTGTCGGGCCAGGTCAACCAGGTCATGTTGATATGTCTCCTGATCGGCCAGCTCATCAGATGCGGCCAGTAACAGCCCCAATGCCTGCTGAACCCTCTGCGTATCATAAAATATCTCGGCTCTGACAAATTTTGAACCATCTTTGCTCATAGTCGGACGCATTGCCAGATATGAACCCTGCGGGCCATGACGATTATTGTCACAGGTAAAAAGCTCATCAAGTAATATCGACCAGGCTGCTTGTGCCTCTGCCACTTCCTTGCCATAGCGACGATTTACATACTCTCTGGTCCAGCCGATAATATCAACTGGTTCATCGTGCCAGCCAAGCTCAAACAGATGATCAAATACTATCGGATTAATATCATTGCCTTCCTGACTCGAACCTATGCCCGCTAAGCTTCCCGCTTTATCATTGTGCAATAACCCCGGCAGATCAGCCGCCGCCTTACCCATTCGCCCGTACATGCCCTGCTTGCCACCCCAATTGTGCAGCATACACCAGATCCACGGTTTTCCACTATAGGCATTAGTACGACCCCACTGCGGCTTGCCCGCCGAAAACAAATCCAGAATTATCATCTTATCATCTGCCACCGCTCCCAACATAGCATCTATTCGCTCCTGCTTCCAGAAATCACTATGCAAAAACAGCCAGCCCTGCATTACCCAGACAGCCTCAGGATCCGCAGCCGCCATCGAATCATATACGGTACGCGATATATCACGCAAATAAGCCAGGTCGGTCGTCGGCGGGTCCATTTCATTAAAGGTATCAGCAGAATAATAATGATCTGTACCATACATCTCGGTCAGCTTACTTATATAACGCCGGCCTATCTCGCCAAATAACGGGTCGTCAGGGGCCAGCACATAAGTTCCCGCAAAGCCGCTCCAGGAATTCAGCCGGTTGACTTTTGCCTCTGGCCGAACCCTGGTCAATGCCGCCGGGACATGACCGGCAAACCCCGGCAATACCGCCTTCATACCCAGCTCACGCATACGAGCCAATATCCGCTTTTGCAGCTCTGACTGCTCCTGATACCAATCCTCCGGCAGCGGGCCGCCCCAGCCGTCCAGATTACCCATGTGAAACCAGGGCAAAAAGGCAGGACCTGAGATAAACGAATCTATCTCGCCGGCTGTCAGACCCATATCTCTATATACTTCCCGGATAACACATTCCATGCCAACTATAGCCAGCGGCAGATTAATACCGTTCAATGCCATATAGTCAATTTCTCGCTCCCAACGCTCCCAGTCCCAAAACGCCATACTGTAACCATAAGTGCAATAGTTAAAGGTATAGCGATATTTATAAGGCGATTCCTGACGAACCACGCCTGACACCGCGGGCAATGGCTCTGGCATAGATAACTGATTGCCGCACCACGATATATGTGCTTTACAATAATACTTCAAATACCAGTTCAGACCAGCCCCAACCGCCAGGCCATTATTACCTCTTATTATTACCTGACCAGCTCTTGTTTCCAGCTCAAATACATCTCGACCATCTGCCGATGGAATAAGCTCCACTTCAAAATACTTGCTATGGTCAGGTAATATTCGCCCGATCAGAGACTCTGAGGCACTGTCAGCATATAACTGACCAACCATAAGAGCGCATAATAACATTGCCAGCAAACACCTTAAAGACAATCTCTCAATGATCATACAATTGCACTTTCCTGATATCTGATTTAATAATAATACTATCCAGAACACAACACTATCAGGACAAAATAATTTACCTCTTTACATAAGAGGCATGTTGCAAAGACATTATGAACATAGCGGCATTATTCTCAAATTACAACTTAATATACAATTGTCCTGTAGTAATAATTATCGATGTATTAGATGCCAACAATAATACAACACAACCATTGTACATATTTTCACAAAAAATACAGACTCATATCATAGCTTTTTACTAAACAATAGTACAGTTACAAAAGACAATTGAAAAAACCAAAGAAAAATCAATATACACTCAAACACCACCCCGATCACTCAATCAAAAGCACAACCATCATACAAGCGTGTTGCCCAGAAGAAAAAATCTGTTTTTCGCACAACTATTATACTAATACGCTCAAGACAACAAGCGTTGCAATACTAAGAATCTCAAGCAAGGATGCTTGAGCAACCTTTGGGCACAACCATCATACGCCCGCTAGTTCAGCCAGTTCTTTAATACCTGAACCATATCTCCCATATCAACCATCTGATCACCCGTTATATCGCCCGTAACCATTTCGCCGTTAACTCCCCAATCGGCAGCAACATACATAAAGTCTGATATATCTACTTCGCCATCGCCATTGCGATCAACCGAAACCGCAGCCATCTCAGCATCAACACCATTAAAATTAACGGTACTCAACAGCCCGGCATCATGACTGGTAACCGCCAGACCAACATACACCCTGCTACCCATAACTATACGCTCTGTTCCTGCTATTGACCAATTAACGCCATCGGCTGAATAATAACCGGTCAACTGATCGCCCAACCGCTTAACCCTGACCCAGTACGGTGCTACTTTGCCACCTATGCCGGTATGCAGCGTACCACTTGCACCAGATACTGTACGACGCTGAAATGCTATGCCATTACTCGGAGTAAGCACCATCATGGCATGGGCAGAGCCCGGGGTAAGATCCTCTCGGATCATTACCCCAGCCTTAGCCCAATCATTTGTATTTTGTTGCGAAATAACCTGGGCAGTTATCTCACAGTCTCCGCTTAATATCTTTGAGACAAACTGAAACTCATCTGCTCCGCCCTCAATATCAGCCCCGGAACCTGTAACAGTGAACTCACTTACTTCACTGGCAGCGCCACCGGCAGCGCGAACGCTGCCGATGTCCTGTCCTTGCCAGCCGGCTGACAGGGTGAGCTTTACCTCTACCCCGTCGCTGCCGCATATATCGCCATAGCCAAAATATGTTCCCTGCTGGTCAACTACTACCACTGAGACCATACGGCTGCTTACTGCCATCTGGCCTTCCTGACTGACGCATTTGACCACTACCTTATCACCAATTCGCTCAGCACTGAAATCAGATACTAAATACTGACCCTGCTTGTATTCATAGCCGTCGCCGGCGTCTTCATACAGCCTGCCGCTGGCCTTGCCCTGCTCGTCCAGTACGATATTCAAGGTCAGTTTCTGCAAAGCTGGTATTGCTGCTGTTGACTGCACTACCGGCCCTAAAGGCAATATAGAACCGCCTCGCTGCTTTAATATCAACTGATACGGGTCGGCATTTACCTGCTCGCCCGGCAAAATGATCTCCTGCCAGATGCCCTGCGGCTCTGATACATTCTGGGCCCACTGCGGGATCGCCATAAGGTCTGAACCCAACAAAAAGGCCTCTTCTTCGCCACGCAATGACTTATCCGCCGGATCGGCAAAGAACACAGGCTGCATTACCGGAATACCACTATTGGTTGACTCCTCAAACAGGGTATATAAATACGGCATCAGACGATACCTTCTTTCCAGACCTCTGCGGGAAGCATCTTCTACTTCAGTACCAAAAGACCATGGCTCATGATCCGCAGTACCGGCACAAGAATGCGCCCGACTGAACGGATAAAATGCGCCCAGAGTGATCCAGTGACCAAACAGCTCTGGTGTAGCATTATTCAAAAAGCCACCAATATCTGCTCCGCTGAACGGCTGACCTGACAAGCCCAGATTCAACGACATTGGCACTGACCACTTCAAATGCTCCCAGTTAGAAGCATTGTCACCTGTCCAGGTTGCTGCATAACGCTGGCCGCCCAGATAGTTAGAGCGAGTCAGCACAAATGGCCTCTTATCGGGATTGGCCGCCTGAATACCCTGACGAGATGCCTTGGTCATTAACATGCCATAAGCATTATGATACTGCTCATGAGTGCCTGGCAATAAACCGTCACCACCACGGAACTGATTATCCATCGGCATGGTCATATCAGGCAGACCAAAAACGGTCGGCTCATTCATGTCATTCCAGACACCATCAATATCATAGGCCATAAAGTCCTCGAACAAACCTGCCCACCAGTTACGCACTGCCGGACTGGTAAAGTCTGGAAATACACTGTCGCCAGGCCAGACAGGGCCATAGAACTGCTCGCCAGAGGCGGTCTTTACCCAGACATCAGCCGCTGTCCCTGAATCATAGACAAAATAACCTTCTTCTTTCTTCACACCCGGATCGATCATCCAGATGCCCTTGAACCCCTTGGAATGAAGGTAGTTATTAGTAGCCTTCGGATCAGGATATCTCCCGGCATCAAAAGTGAACACCCGGAAACCATCCATATAATCAATGTCAAACCAGATAACATCACAGGGAATATTTTTCGCCCGGAATGTGTCTGCTACTTCTCTGGCACGAGCATCTGGCACATAAGAAAAACGACACTGCTGATAGCCGATCGCCCAGCGTGGTGCCATTGGCATTGTACCGATCAGATCGCCCAACTGTGCCATAACTGACTGCGGATTTACGCCTTCTACCACAATAACCGGGAAATACGGAGCATGGTCAGGCACTGTAAACAATATACCAGATCGCAAATTTAACTCTGCCAGCCAGGTAGTATCGAACAGCACACCAAAAGCTGTACCGTCTTCTCGAACACCTATTACCCACGGGTGCGACTGATATAATCGCTCATGATCAGAATATGCACCATTATCAAGACCGTGTAGTCTGATCTTTGTACCGTTACGCATCAGTCCGCCGGTCACTTCACCGGTACCATAGAGGTCAACTTCCGCCGGGATACTCAAATACGCATATCTCTTGCCGCCATAAGTACCAAACTGCGGACGAAGCTGCCAATTACCAGCAACAGCTCCAACAGCCGGGCGCTCGCTCTGTAATGCCAGCGAAGGCAGAGTATCTGAGGGACTTACCCCTGCCGGCCAGAATCTGGCAATACTGTCGGCTATCATCTCGCTATTACCCTGCGGCAGTGCATTGGCAGTATATACCACATAATCTGAACCAGGATTATTATCTGAAGGTGTAACTGAAGACCAGTCGGTACCAATTTTCAGATCATCAAATTCCCAATTACAGTTATCATTACCACAACGGAATCGCAATTCATCAAACTTCAACTCCATCTGATAGCTCGACCAGATATTGCTCGGCTGACGCTCTTCACTGCGATTACAGAATGGATCTATACCAACGGTAATCTTCTCGGGACCAGCTGGATCAAACTCGATACGGGCCACTATTTTATGTACTTCTCTATCTACCTTAGTTCTTATTTCACCTATAGAATAATACTGCTGATTATCTCCCCAGAAAGCAAAATTATCGGAACTGAAATCATTACCCAGGCCAAATACTTCACGACCATTATCATAGAACATAAGACCGGCATATTTATCCTTCACACTATCATTGAGACTACGAAGTGTAAAGCTGACATAAAGTACCGGGTTAACTGACTGATCAATTATCGCTGGCGAGAGCTTATACCGCACGCCGCCATCATAATCCTTGACCCATACCCGATTGCCAGTCTCACTCTGGAACTTATAGTCCAGTGAACCGGTCTGCAACTTAGCCTTACCCGGCTCATGACCAGTCAGAGAATTAAAATCATCCTGAAACAACAGACCGGCCGATGCT
>JAFGDI010000390.1 GCA_016932145.1 Sedimentisphaerales bacterium | reverse complement strand
GGGCATATACGCGACAAATACCCGATAACAGGCGGGCCATCCTTTTTATTTTTCACTTCTACATAATCGGCGAAATTAACACCGCTATAGCAAATAGCCATCTTTTCATCAGGTAAGACCATTCGCTTTTGCATTAATTTGGCATAAAATTCGCTCACCGCTATGTATTTTGTCACGAAACAACTATCTTGCCTTAACTGCTGCCAGCAAGCAGCAGCATATCTGCCCAATGAATCGAGAAAGGCATCTTCATCTTGCAAAAGACAAAAAACGGCAACTTTCCGCCCCCCGGCATCTGTTGGCAATTCAGTAAGTTCCGGAGCTATACCCGCCAGAAGCGCATTAGAGAGTATTACTGCATCAGGCCGATTTTCGGCGATAGTCAGCCATTTTATCAGTTCGGCTAACTGACGGCTCTGCCGACCATCTTTGCCTTCAAGCATTGACAGGGTCATAGCCCCCAATTTTGCCGGATTGGTCATGGCAACAGAACTTCTGCCGGCCAGCATTAGTAAATTACTACTATCTAAGCAGTTACGCAAGATTGCCGGCATTTTCGACCAGCCGGGCAGATTCTGGTCGAGCCAGGCATTAATACCGCCAAAAAACAAGGGGCACTTCCGTACCTTTACTGCATCTTCTTTATTTTCAGAAACTTCCAGCTCAACCGGCAGGTATAGTGGCATAAATACTACATCAACCCCAGCCAGAGCCAGAGCCTTTACCAGCTCCCGATCTCTCATGCAATTTTCGCAGTAGAAATTATCGCCTGACCCAGGCGTAATAAATAGTAATTTCATTATCAAACTCCATGACAGATACAATATTAATTCGCGATCTGATTATACCAGCAAGAACAACAGCGGTCAAACCCGAGCAGGCCAACCCGCAATAATCAAGATGTTCGATAAAAACAAAATGACCGGGCTTTGGTCCGCTCAATAGCGGCTTTCACTGCCCAGTCATTTTAGCTTTTTATGTTTTCTTTTTAGAGATTGTTATTTAATTCTGCGTTTGAGGAATAGGCTGCCCAGACTTAGCAGGGCTAAGGTTCCGGGTTCTGGAATGACTTTAACATTCTCATATACTGGATTATATCCGAAATTAGTCTGATCAAGAAAAGTTATATCAAAAGCCGCGCCATCGTGCCAATAACCAACGATACCTTTTATCTCATTATATGAATTGCGTTTCCATATCCAGTTCGGCTTGCAATCAATAATAATATGCTCTTTGTCAGTTACTACCTGCTGACTGGCAATTAAGTTAATCTGCCCGCCGGAAAGATAAGCCATAGAATTCTTTTTTGTAGTGATTAAATTCGTTGCACCACCGGAAAAATTAAGCGTACTATAGTCATTCATATAAATTGTCCAGACACCTTTAGTGCCACTAGAAAGAGGTAATGAAGATGATAAAACATCAAGATGGCTATAATTATTCATTGTTATGCTATTTGAACCACCACCATCAACAACAAGTGAATTTTTATCCCCAATTTCAACAGAGAACCCATATTCTCCTGCCGTTAATTTGCCATCATCAAGAACGCCCGCATTTGCTGCACTCATAAAACATATTATTACTAACCATACTATCTTTTTCATCGCCATTCTCCTGATAAAACATAACCTGCCATCATTCTAGCAAATGATGACAGGTTAATTAAATGTTAAATACTATTTTTGCAGTGTTTCCTGAACATCTGCCAGGATTTCGTCAAAGAAATCTATTAAATCTGTTAAATCCTCGCTATCTTCACATTCAGCCTTTATTTGTTCAGCAACAATCATTTTTAATTCCTGAATATCTTTGACGAACAAGGCAAGTTCTGAATTAGACATCTCAGAATATGGATTTAGTTCTTCCTCAACTGGCATTGGCTCTTCAAGTATTATCTTAGTTGAGACTCTTGCCAGTGTTGAAACATTTGCCTCACTGGTATTTGCTTTTGCAACGCCATCAGACGACAGACTAAGATTTTCTGTCATTGTATCCATCCCGGATACGGCTGACTGACTGGGTTCAAGCCTGCATGCCTGCCACAGCCAGTGATCTTCCAGAAAGACTTGAAAATCAGCAATATCAATAAAATACTGACTTGTTCCAGTGTCATCAAGATTATAAAGACTATTCCAACCAGCATAATCATTCGGGTCGTAGAAGTTTGGGTCTTTATTTATTGTTGGGTCATCTGAGTTTTGCTGAAGCCATGCTTTGGCAAAACCCATAAACTCATTCATATTTACAATACCATCGACATTGGTATCAAGTTGGTTAGCAAAGTCTGTTGGCAGATAATCCCCACTGCAAGAATGCAGCTCATCTGCCCCCATTTCTACACGACTACCATCAACTCGTTCTTCTGTATCATAATCGGTTTGACCGGAATAATCAAGATTCGGGCTTCCTGCATTAAAACATGGAGAATTATAGGCAAGATGATAGTCGTTGGGGTCAGGCTCGCCAACGACACTGGCAGGATAAGCGAACATTGGAGCGGCATTAATATTGTTATTAACAGTGTTACAATTTTGAATACAACTATAAGAAGCAACCGCATCAGGATTCAAACCGTTGAGCTGATTGGCTCCACCATTATTATAATAGATTATACAGTTTTGAATATCTGGATAGTCATTAGGGTCTTCAACTGTTCCATTATCAGAGAAGAATATTCCCGCACTTTTATTATTAGCAATAGTGTTATTATAAATTATCGGAGGATTTGACGGGTTAACAATAAATATACCATCGCTACCCTGTTCGTTCATGTCACTTTCTGAGATAATAGAATTTTTGGCGAGAAGGTTCGATTCATAGGTGTAAATACCATAACGGCCATTTCTCATTACCCAAGAGTTGGAAACATCAAGAGTAAAGTCGATTCCGCTGTGATAAATACCATCAGAGAAGTTTTCCTGTATCTTGCAGCGTTCAATGGTTACATTGCCATTGAGGGCATAAATACCATATAATTCACTTTCTTTTATGGAACAATTCTTAAGCGTAAAGTCAACCGTATTGCCATAGATATTACTGTTAATACCTCTGGCAATCGCTACGCCATCCAGCAGCGTATTATGGCCCATTGTCACAACATTATCGATCTCTGAAAATAAGTCATCATCGACCTGTCCAGTCAGCAAAGCCTCATAAACCTTCGGATTCCTCAAGCTGAAATCACACCCGCCGGTGGGGAAACCGCCGTACATCTGCGTTCCTTCGGGCAGAACAAAGCTGTCTTCTTCCTGCGTTCCGGGGAAATAATTTCCGCTGGCGATATAGATCGTATAAGGCCCGACGCAGGTGGAGTTCTTCGCCTGATACAGTGCCTTGCTCAAACCATCGGTCCCGCTATACGCATCTGTCCAGTTCAGGCCGGTACAAGCTCCGGCGGCATACTGGTCAACGAAGATAATCCCATTTTCTTCCCAGCAGCAGACCGGTGTGTCTTTGCCAGCCAGATATCTTACCTCCGAACAGATTATCGCACTGGGGTTATTTGGCTCGTTGGGGTCCTGATAGCAATAATCCCCTATAAGCACCGCTTCATTGTGCAGATTCATTCCCGGCACAGCATTTTCATTGACCACAACTCGCAGCGTTACACAGCCGAAATCATCCGGATATAGCGTTCCCAACTCATTCTGGCCAACAGACCACTCATATGCATGCAAATCCGGGTCATAAGCCGGGTCCGGCTGATACGGCTCCATGTTCTCATCAATAGCCCATTCACCCTCAGGGTAAGTAACCCCCACAGGCAGATAATCAATTATCCGGGCATTGGTAATAGTCATGCCCGAAGTATTGTCATAGCAGATGGTATAGGTAAGCTCCTGCTGCGGGCAGACAGTCTCACCCTCGGCAAGGTCATCATCTTTGGTAAAGATAAAACCCCGCGGATTGAACGGAGATGCCAGCGTAATAACTAATTCTCCCTCACCTCCGCCCAGCTCGAGCGGTTCAAAGCCATTGCCCCACGCTGTAAAATAATTATGATAAGACACTCCCCAATTTGATAACAATGCCGGTGTCAGATCAGCAAAGATACCGCTGGCATCGCCCTGTGGGGTAATACTCTTTATAGTTTCTCCGGTACTGCTATTGCCTGTCACACCCCAGCTTTCGGGCAGCCAGGCAAAATTGCTCATTGAATCGGTAAAGGCCACCATGCCCTTGCCGCTGCCTTCCAGAACATATCTGATCGTTTGCTCAAATATCACATTACCGGCAGCAGGTTCATGGGGCACATGATAATCAGCATCATGCCCGGTAAGAATTACCCGACCGGTAATGCCCTCTTCCAGCACGCCGGGCAATAGCCCGTTCATCGTGGCCAGCGTGCCGGTATTCCAGCCAACAATCAGAATATCGTGCGTTGCCAGATCCAGCGCGGTCACCGGGTTATTAACCGAACGAGCCGTATAGCTCAGACCATAAAAATTCATCGCGGCTACTAAATCACCGTTATTAGTAGTATAGATCAGAAATGATTTACTGGTATCAAAAGGAACCGGAGGATAACTGCCACTCCCGGCAGGCATTGCCATATACCCCGCCGTATTCTGTGCAAAAGCCACCCCCGACATAATCAGCAACAAAACCATAAATCGTAACCACATCAACTGTCTCATAAGAAAATACTCCTTAATCCAAAAATGAATTTTTATATATCAAACCGGCACTCTGCCAGTAATGATTTTTACCCAGACATTCTATAACACTACAAAATAAAGCCGGTATGATTCTGCCATTTTTTATATAAATAAGAGTTTATATAGTTTCATTTTTAAGGAGACAGCCAGAACCATACCGAGCCAAAATTGAGTGTCTAAAGTTATCGCATAACACACCTGATTACACTGGCGAAATAACAATTCGCCCACCAGAAAAAACATTATTTTATATAAAACGCCTATTTACCCGACATAGCGCATAAAAAAACAGAGGTCAGCAAGGGCGCTACGCCGTCATGCCTGCAGGAGGCTCGCTAAAGCCCATGAAGAAACATAATCAAGCATAACACCCTCAGTAACCACTGTTTAAAATACAAAGGTACTGAGAGTGCCGTTGCTCAATGTTTCTTCATTACGAATTTTAGCGATTTCCTACAGAAACATCCAAAAACGGTACAATCATCTAATTGTTCAGTCAGTATTATGGCATTTTTACAATTTCTATTCAAGCATATTATTGAAAATGTGAAACGGAAACGCTACAGCGTCTATACTTTGATACTCAAATAGAAAAAGAATTTCTTCCATATATCAGGACTAAGATTCTGCATACCCTACACCCGGCCCACACGCTTTAATCCTAACTGGGTTTGGGCTAATTGTTACAGATTAACTATATTAACATAATAAAACGGGAAAAGTGTTAATAAATATTGGACAAAGAGAAATCTATGGAGTATAATTCCTTGCCTTACTGGGGTAGATTAGGCAGTAAGACAGATATATTACCCACAAAAACTAGAAAAGCCCACCAAAAAACATGCGTATAAGGGTATTGAAATCAAAAATTCATAGAGCGACAGTAACCGAGGCCAATCTGGACTATTACGGTAGTATTACCATAGACAGACATCTCATGGAACTGGCCGGCCTGATGGAGAACGAGGTCGTTTTGGTTGCTAATATGTCAAATGGTACTCGCCACGAGACTTATGTAATACCGGGCCCGGCTCATAGTGGCGTTATCTGCTCAAACGGGGCAGCCGCCCACCTGGTAAATGCCGGCGATGAGGTTATAATCATGGCCTGGGCAGAAATGGAACAACAGCAGGCGATAAACTTTAAGCCTGCGGTTATTATGGTTGATAAAAAGAATCAGCCAGTAGAAAATTTGCCAGTCTGATCTGAATATAAGTTCATTACTGACAATAAAATAACACACCGATAATATCGGCCTAACAATAATAAATTATAATTCAGGCCGCACACCGACAGCCAACAGGCGTAGTAATAACAGCCACAAGGCTCATACCAAAGAGTATTTATGAAAAAATAGATGTATATTGCCGGTTTATATGTCCGTTTGGACCTGAAACTGCCAATATACTAATGATAGACCAGACCTCCTTTTTCAAAAAGCCTTTCTGGGACGCAAGTCTCAGAGGGCTTTTTTATTTCGTAGAGACGCATGATTATGCGTCTCTCACAATGCAGACCGGTATGGAATGAGATCCTGAGACGCATGATTATGCGTCTCTCACAATGCAGACCGGCATGGAATGAGATTCTGAGACGCATAATCATGCGTCTCTCACAATGCAGACCGGCATGGAATGAGATTCTGAGACGCATGATTATGCGTCTCTCACAATGCAGACCGGCATGGAATGAGATTCTGAGACGCATAATCATGCGTCTCTACAATTTGGCACAGACACAGGCTATGTTATCACGCTGTGCCCCTGCGTCCTGAGTTGAGCTGGCTTGACCGATATAAGCCAGCGGGGTATAATAGCAACATGGAAATAAAGATAAGTGAAATAAGTCCTTGTGAAATAACAAGTCAGAGCGCTCTTCCCTCATTTGCAACCTGTGTTCCGGCTGGTTTTCCCTCACCTGCCGAAGATCACATGGAAATACCACTCGATCTGAACAAGCACCTGATAGCCAACCCGGCGGCAACTTTTTTCGTGCGGGTATCAGGCGATTCCATGATTAATGCCGGGATACACCATAATGACCTGCTGGTAGTAGATCGCAGCCTGGAACCTCGCAACGGTAATATTGTCATAGCGGTGATCAATGGCGAATTGACTGTGAAAAGACTTAAGCTGAGCCGTAAAAAGCTGTCACTTCAGCCGGAAAACGATCAATATCAGACTCAGGAGATAACCGCAGAGATGGATTTTCACATCTGGGGCGTGGTAACCAGTGTGGTGCATAAGCTCTGAGGGCATTGGCATCAGCACCTTAAACTGACAGAAAAAAAAGGCTTGTGCTGGTATGTGGCATTATTTTCGGCAATATGTAATTAAGGTATTCGTCCGTCTCTGGCGGGCTCATAACTTTAAGAATGCTCTGAAGTCAGTACCGCTAAAAGAGATGCATAATCATGCGTTTCTACTTTGTCAGCTTAGTTGGCGATTCTGAGACGCATAATCATGCGTCTCTACAAGCTCGCTTTGCTTGCGGCAAAAAAAATATCGCACACCTTGTACTGTCCGGACCAAGTTTATTCTTGCCTTATTTATGGTTGTCTGCAAAATAGAAGCTCTGAAACTACAGCAAAAGACAAGGAAACTGCTTTGCCACTGGAAAAGATAAAAAAAGTATTACACCAATATTGGGGCTATAACAGCTTTCTGCCTTTACAGCAGGAGTCTATGACTGCCGTATTATCTGGTCGTGATACTGTCGTGGTACTGCCCACCGGCGGAGGTAAGTCTCTTTGCTTTCAGGTGCCGGCCATGTTATTGCCCGGCGTTACCGTGGTAGTATCTCCGCTTATCTCGCTAATGAAAGATCAGGTTGATGCCCTGCACGAAAACGGCATAGCCGCCGGTCGGCTGGACAGCTCCCTTTCACCCGAAGAGCAGCGGGGTACGATCTATGACCTGCTGCAGGGAGATCTGAAACTATTATATATCTCGCCGGAACGATTGCTCACCGGCGGCTGTCTGGACATGCTCAAAAAAGCCAAAGTCAGTTTCATCGCGATCGATGAGGCCCATTGCGTGAGTATGTGGGGTCATGATTTCCGCCCGGAATATCGCCAGCTCAATCTGTTACGCAAGCATTTTCCCAAAGCGGTGTTCGGAGCCTATACTGCCACTGCTACCAGCCAGGTACGAAGCGATATATGTGCCCAGCTAACCCTGAAAGACCCGGAGATGCTCGTGGGCTCCTTTGACCGACCCAATCTCAGCTATACTATTCGCCAGCGTGTCGATATTACCAAACAAGTGGTACGGGTGATAAACGAACATAAAGACCAGTCGGGAGTTATATATTGTATTCGCCGCAAAGATGTCGAAGATATGACCGAAAAGCTCAATAAGCTGGGCTATAAGGCAGCAGCCTATCACGCCGGGATGAGTGATAAAGACCGCAAGGGCAATCAGGATAAATTCATTAAGGAAAAAGTAGATATAATCGTTGCGACCGTCGCCTTTGGCATGGGCATCGACAAGAGCAATGTCCGCTATGTAATACATGCCGGCATGCCCAAAAGTCTGGAACATTATCAGCAGGAAAGCGGCCGGG
Source organism: Sedimentisphaerales bacterium (assembly GCA_016932145.1). GTDB lineage: Bacteria > Planctomycetota > Phycisphaerae > Sedimentisphaerales > SM23-30 > JAFGDI01. Next base: position 1,202 of record JAFGDI010000390.1, on the reverse strand, counting down.
CAGGTCGCGACCGACTGGAAGCACAATGCTGGCTGTTCTATGGGCCGGGCGATTATATGCTCTGGAAACGGCTTATCTCCGACAGCGATAATGCCCAGGCAGTAAAAATAGCTCTGGCCAAACTCTCGCACATGTATAATTTCTGCACCAGCGGCAACTGCCGCCATCAGACCATATTAAAATACTTCGGCCAGACGCTGGACAAAGAAAACTGTCAGGCATGTGATGTCTGCCTGGGTGAACTGGAAGAAGTTGCCGATTCCCTGGTTATTGGCCAGAAGATACTCTCTTGCGTTGCCCGGCTGGGCCAGAGCTTTGGCGGTAACTATACCGCTCAGGTATTAACCGGGTCAGAAGATATGCGTATCTTAGAGGCCAGACATAATGAACTTAGTACCTGGGGACTGCTCAGAGAATTTAACCGCAGTGTTATTCAGAACTGGATTGAACAGCTCTGCGGGCAGGGCTTTCTGGTTAAGGCCGGCGAATATAATGTCCTGCACATAACCGAAAAAGGACTTGAACTGTTACGCGGCAAGGAAAAACCCAGACTGCTCAAGCCGCTGGACAAAAAGGAAAAGGTCAGTAAAACTGCCGCCGGAACTGAAAGACCGCAACAAGACTGGCAAGGCGTCGATATGGCCCTGTTCGAGAAGCTGCGCGATTTCCGCAGTGCCAAAGCCTACAGTAAGGGACTGCCCACCTATGTTATCTTCGGCGATGCCACACTCCGCGAACTGGCCCGCTATAAACCAACTAACGAAGAAGCTCTGCTCGAGATAAAAGGTATAGGCCAGAAAAAAGCCGATCAGTACGGCAAAGACATCCTGGAAATATTAGCCGGCCATAAACCCTGACCCCCTTTCGCGGTGAGACAACGCTGATTCAGCGGTGGACACGCCCACCCGGCGTAAGGCCATAAGGCTAGTTTTTATGTAACACGGATTAAACTATTGTATCTTTAATTGAGTTGAATTGAAATAATACTGCTGTTGATCGGGTTAAAATGCGGGAAAATGCTTGCCAAGATATATAACTTGTCTATATCATCATATCTATAAATAGCTCATCTGACCGGCTTGTGGTCAGAACAATTTTAATAACCGCAATCGTACACTTAGGGCGGTCAAGCCGCAACCAAGAGTAATAAGAAACAAGAAATAAGAAATAAGCTGATGTTTCTCGCTTCGCTCGATACTAGT
>JAFGDI010000389.1 GCA_016932145.1 Sedimentisphaerales bacterium | reverse complement strand
GTAGAAGAAGCTGGCATTGCAACTGAACCGACAGACGAAAATGCTGAGCCTGCCGCTGAGATAACAGACCAAACCGTAACAGAGTAAAAGAACTTATAGTTTTCGATCAAAAAAAATACAAAGTGAGCAAACTGGGAATTCGCCGGTTGCTCACTTTCTTGTTTATTAAAAGAGCTGATACCTGCTTGTACTAACCCTTTGCAATACCGAACTATTGAGAGTAATAAGAAATATATGACCAAAGTCAGAAACGAAGAAGAATTTCAGGACGAAACACCAATAGAAGCTCCAGTTGTTATTAATAGCGAAAATGACGGAGAACCTGAAGGCGAAGAGATGACCGACGAAGACGGTGCCCGTCATGTCATACTGAACATTCGCAAGACACTGGCCAATCGCCGGATCGATAGCTATCTGGCCCATCGCTTCCCCGACTTTTCTCGTAATATCATCCAGAATCTGGTAAAAGAAGGGGCTGTTACGGTAAATGGCAAAAAGACCAAAAACAGCTATAAGCTGGTAGCAGAAGATGTGATCGATATAACTCTGCCGCCACCGCCAAACAATGAGCTTCCCGGCGAAGAGATACCACTGGACATTCTCTATGAAGATGACCATATAATCATGCTGAATAAGCAGGCAGATCTGATAGTCCATCCTTCTCGCGGTCACAAGAGCGGTACACTGGTCAACGGACTTATCCACTACAGCAATTCGCTCTCGCAGGTCAATGGTGATTTCCGCCCGGGTATTGTTCATCGTCTGGACCGCAATACTACCGGCATAATAACCATTGCCAAGACAGACACCGCTCACTGGCGCATTGCGCACCAGTTTGAACATCGCCTGACTCGCAAAGCCTATGTCGCTGTAGTTCAAGGCAATATTGAACTTGATGCTGATATTATCGATAAACCCATGGACCGCCACCCGAAAGTAAGAGAGAAATTTGCCGTCTGTACAGAAACAGGTAAACCGGCGGTTACTACTTATCAGGTGCTGAGGCGTTATCAGGGCTATACCCTGCTCAAGCTCATGCCCAAGACAGGCAGAACACATCAGTTGCGGGTACATTGCAGTTATATTAAACATCCGATCGTTGCCGATGATGTTTATGGCGGCAAGCCGGTAACCTTAGAGCAGATCGTAGGATATAAGCCCATGCCAGTCGAAGGAGAGCCTGGTTATGGCATGCTGCCAACTGACCCGATAATAACTCGTCAGGCCCTCCATGCCATGGAACTGACATTTCGCCATCCGGCCTCAGGTGAATCTGTGACCTTTACCGCCCCGCTAAAGCCAGATATGCAGCTTCTGATTGACCTTTTAGAGAAATATCGTCCTCTGGAAAAGAAATCTATCTTGAAAAAGCCGGCCTTTTAGGCGAAAATGCCATTATGAAGTTTTTGCCAAACATCTTTATGGCCCTGCTGGCTCTGACATGGGCAGCAGCAGACATTTCTGCCGCCAGTGAAGATGACTGGTTCAAATATCTCGGCGATAATAAGCCATACAATGCCCCTGCCAAAAATATAAGTTCGGCAGAGGCTATGCCGCCTTTGCCCTTGCCGGCAACGCCACTCAGACGCACAGAAAGAAAGAAGCCGCCTCAGCCGGATTATCTGCTGGGTAAAGTCATCTGGGGCCAATCAGCAACATTTCAGGATGCCAATGGCCAGCAATTAGAGGTAGCAGACTGGAACCTGTGCCCGACAGACCTTGACCGCCTGATGGACAAAACCCGCAAACTGGGTCTCAACTATCACTGGCGGAATATTAATCTGACCAGCTTTGACTTTTCACCGGCAACAGTGCCGGCCCTGCTTTTCAGCGGTACCAGAACTATCAGATTAGGCGATAGTCAGGTCGAGCAATTACGCAGTTATGTCAGCAGCGGCGGTATGATAATCTTTGACTCAATTGCCGGTTCTCCCTATTTCTATGCCTCGGCTTACGCTCTGACAGAAAAGCTCTTTCCCGAATGTCAACTACTCAACATACCCGGCGACCACCCGATCTATCATATTATCACTGAGATAAATGATGTTAAGGTTCCCCTGCACGAGAATATAAAGAATCCGGAATTGGAAGGCATTTACATTGGCTCTCGCATCGGTGTTCTGTTGAGCAGGCACGGTCTGGGCTGCGGCTGGAACGACAATACCGACCCGCTCATGCAATTGCCCGGCAGCAGCTACTTTGAGAATCGCTCGGCCAACGAACTGGGTATGAACATTGTCGCTTATGTGGCAGGCTATGCTCAGGCCGGCTTTATTGAAGGCCAGCCCGAAATGTTTTCACTGGCAGATCAGCAAACGCCAACAGATGAACTGCTCTTTGCCCAGATCAAGCATAATGGCTCCTGGAATGTTCACCCCAATGCTGCCACTGCCCTGCTGATGAAAATTAAAAAATACACTTCGATAAAAGTCAATCTGCAAAGACGGGCTATCTCTCTGGAAAAAGACCAACTGAATTTATACCCTTTTGTTTTTATCTCTGGCTTATCTGACCTGAGATTCTCAGATAAGGAAATCGCCATATTGAGTAATTATCTCCAGGGTCAGGGATTTATCCTGATCAATAACGGCCTGGGACTCAAGGAATTTGACCAGGCGGTGAAAAGGGAATTTGCCAGAATCATCCCCGGGGTAACATTCAAGAAACTGGAACCCAACCACCAGATATACAACAGTCTTTATAGCATTAAAGAGGTTAAATACACGCCCCGGGCCAGAAATCTGGGCACTGAGCCCTGCCTGATGGGTATTTATGTCAGCGGCAAACTAAAGGTGGTATATAGCCCGGTTGACCTTGAAGCCGGCTGGCTCGATATCCACTACCCGCTGATAATCGGGTACGAAAGGTCATCAGCAACCCAACTGGGTATGAATATCATCAGCTATATTATGACCAATTAACCTGATAAATATGGGGCTCTATAACTTAAAACCAGAGAAATTTGTAAGGTTAGAAAAAAATATTTCTATACATAGAAACGCAGCTTAAAAGATTGTAATATATGAATTTACAATAGTACAACCAGTCAAAAAACAGTACTTTTCCCATTTTTTCCGATATTTTTCTCTTCTTTAGTCGATAACAGAGTGTATAATGAAATAAGTTAAGTGACATAAAAGAGCATTTTAACGAAAACAAGAACTGATAAATTATATGAAAACTTTTGCGAGCACAACCTATTATTCAAACTATATGTGGCGATTTTATTATAGCCATAATATAAGGGATTTTGCTCGTGTAAATGGTGGCTGATGTTATAGCCTCCAGATAAAATATAAAGTAGAAGATACTATCAGACCGTGAGCAAAATACCATTGCTTGCGGTCTTTTTTTTTGAATTGAAGTAATAAAATAACTGGTTTGTTAAAGATAGAAAGAAAAGCGAGAAAAAAGATGAATAATGACACTTCCTGCAATATACCGTCCGGCTGTGAAATAGACCTGAGCCCTGCCCATGCCAAACCGGCGGCAATGCTTTACAGCCGGAAAGCTCAGGCAACAGATACGATAATAGATATTAATGGCGTAAAGATCGGCGGCCGTGGCTTTGCCGTTATCGCCGGTCCCTGTTCAGTTGAAAGTCGTCAGCAGTTATTCGCTACCGCCTATGGTGTACATGCCGCCGGTGCTGTGGTATTCAGAGGCGGAGCATTTAAGCCTCGCACCAGTCCATATTCTTTCCAGGGCGGCGGCCAGAAGGCACTGGACCTGCTCAAAGATGTTAATCGCGAGCTGCACATACCTATAATAACCGAGGTTATGGACACCGAAGACCTTGAGGCAGTATGTCAGTCTGCCGATATATTACAGATAGGCAGTCGTAACTGTCAGAATTTCTCGCTTCTGAAGAAAGCCGGCCGCACCGGCAAGCCCATTCTGCTCAAAAGAGGCTATATGAATACGGTAGATGAATTTCTGCTCTCAGCCGAATATATCCTGGCAGAAGGCAACCCCAATGTAATCCTGTGCGAACGCGGTATCCGCACCTTTGAGACCAGTACCCGCAACACGCTTGACATTGCCGCCATACCGGTATTGAAAGATCGCACCCACCTTCCGGTGGTAGTTGACCCCAGCCACGCCTGCGGCCATAGCCAATATGTCCCGGCACTGGCCAAAGCCGCTATGGCAGCCGGAGCCGATGGTCTGATAGTCGAAGTTCACATACACCCGGAAACCGCCCTGTGCGATGGCGAACAGTCTCTGAGCCCCAATCAATTTGCCGAACTTATGGACGACCTGAGAATAATGGCCCCTGCCCTGAACCGCAAATTAGCCTGAGCTCAGACCGACACGATTACGGTTAAAAGTAAAAAGTTAAAGGTAAAAGGATTTTGTCCGCTGTTGAGGTAATCCGAAATCCCGAACTCGCTTCGGGGACGCGAAGCTATTTTAAATTTTGATCAGTCTCGGCCACAAGCTGTATGCTTTACTTTTAACCTATTACTTTTCACTTTTTACAATAACCGTGAACGGTTACAAGTTAAGGAGTTGGCAATGGGTTACTATTAATCACAAGCGAGAGGCTTGTGCTACTTATTGGAGCAGCACGCCCTGAACGAGCGGGAGCAGTTCGCTCAGGTCAGAGATATAATGTTGCGGCTGGCCGGCCGGGTCGGGCTGATGGTGGAAATGAACCTGAAATTCATTTCTGAAACAGACCGTATGCCAGCCCAGGGCATTAGGCGAAATAAAGTCTTTCTTGAGATTATCACCAATATAGAGACATTCGCCAGGTGTTGTATCCAGTGCCCGGGCCATCATTTCAAAGGCCAGGGGAGCGGGTTTCCAGTTCTCCCGGCCCAGCGATTCAGTAAAGATAATATGATCGAAACATTCTTTAAGCCCCAGAGCCTCGAGTTTATACTGCTGGCCGGGCAAATAGCCATCGGAGATAAGTCCGAGTTTATAACCGCCGGCCCTGAGCTTTGCCAGCAGCTCAATTACGCCGGGCAAAGGGCATATCTGCGGCTTATGCTCGCGATACAGGGCAATGAGCTTTGTAATAAGCAGCGGGTCAGGGTCTATATTCAATCTGGTCAAAACCTGATCGAAAACCTTCTCACGCGGGTCATGGCTGAAAATATCCCATAAGATAGCAAAGATCTCCCCTGCCTGATTTTGCTCATCAGCCAGAAAGTCAGCCACCGCCCTGTATCCACTGCGAATATAATCTCGTTCAGGATACAAAGTATCATCCATGTCAAAAACTATAGCTTTAATGTCTTTTTTCATAATCGGTCAGTCTGAGGAAGTTAAGTAATAAGCCACCGGCACATTATTATCTGGCCATTTCCAGGCTGAATCAATCTGAGACAGATTTCAGGATACGCCAACTAACCTGGCATTTCCAGGAAGGTGAACACTTAACCCTTACTTTTGGGTGTGTTCCTTATTATTGAGATATTTCACAATTTCGGGCAATTCTGAAAGTGACCTGACCTTGAGCAGATTACGCGGATAATTTTTGTGCAGATTAGTAGCTCCCAGCTTAATAATACCGCGAATACCCAGGCGGCCCGGCCCGGCAACATCTTCCTTTATGCGATCACCGACCATGATAACCTCACTGCCGGGTAGTCCGAGTTCCTTTAAGGCCCGCTCATATATTCTGATATCAGGCTTGCGGCAGATAGTATCACAGGAATAAACTCTTACCTCAAATAATTCAGTAAGCCCAAACTGGTCCAGATGCTGCTCAAGCACTTCGCCGGGAATGAAAGTATTGGAGATAATAGCCAGTTTCAGGCCATGTTCTTCTTTGAGCCGAAGCATGGTCTTTCTGATATCTGGTTCGACTGCCGCGGTCTTACGCAGCGGTTCATACCATTTGGCAGTAAGGGCCAGAAGCTGATCATCGCCAAGCACAACGCCCAAACGCCAGGCTTTGCGTCTGAGAATACGCGGACAGTCAAACTCTTTCTGCGTGAAATGCGAAATAATATAATGCAGGCGAATACTGATACTATGACTGAACCAATACCAGATATAAGGACAGGGACTGCGGCCGCCATTATATTGCCGCAATAACTCAAAACTGGCCTGAGCCCCATCTTCAAATACCCGGCTGGAATTGAACCTGCCATAGTTGAAAATAGTATCGCCCAGATCGAATATAGCTGCTTTAATCATGTGAATAGAACAAAAAAACAAGCAGAGGCACAATTTTGCACCTCTGCTTTGATCAAGATTTACAATTATTATTTTTTAGGACCCTTAGTCACTATACCGATATGCAATTCATCGAGCTGTCTCTGTTCCACAGTTGAAGGTGCATCAGTAAGGAAACACTGGCCTTTCTGCGTCTTGGGGAACGCGATAACATCACGGATATTATCAGTACCGGTCAGGAGCATTACCAGACGGTCCAGACCCCAGGCTATACCACCATGCGGCGGTGCGCCATACTTGAGAGCATCAAGGAAGAAGCCGAATCGGTCTTTAGCAGTCTCATCAGAGATACCCAGTAATCTGAATACTCTGGCCTGCACTTCGGGCTGATGGATACGGATCGAGCCGCCGCCAACTTCATTACCGTTGAGTACCAGGTCATAAGCCTGCGAATTGATATTACCCGGATCGCTTTCGAGCTTATCAAGGTCAGCGGCAACCGGAGCGGTGAACGGATGATGCAGACTGTCCCAGCGTTTCTCATCGGCATTCCAGCCAAAGGCCGGAAAATCAACCACCCAGAGGAACTTGTAATCATCATCTTTGGCCAGCCCCAGGTCCTTACCCAGTTTACAGCGTAGGGCAGCCAATGCCTTGTTAGTTGTCTCTTCGGTATCGGCAACCATAAGAATAAGATCGCCGACTTTAGCCTCGAACCGGCTGATTATCTCCTGCTTCTGACTGTCAGAGAAGAACTTGGCTATACTGCTGTTAAGCTCAGGGCCTTTACCTTCATCAACAACCTTGAACCAGGCCAGACCTTTGGCACCGTAATTAGCGACAAAATCTGTGAGTGTCTTTTCAATATCACTGCGAGAATAAGAACCTGCACCCTGGGCACAGAGGCCCTTGATCAGGCCGCCATTGCCGGCAACCGAGGTAAAGACCTTAAACTCACTGGCAGCACCAATATCAGTGATATTTTTTAGTTTCATATCGAAACGCAGATCTGGCTTATCAATACCATAATCGTCCATCGCCTGCTTATAGGTCATCTGCAATAAAGGCAGCTTGACATCAATGCCAAGAATATCCTTAAAGATAAGGGCAATACACTTTTCGGTGATCGCCATAACATCAGCCTGGTCAACGAAACTCATTTCCAGGTCGATCTGGGTAAATTCAGCCTGACGGTCAGCTCTGGGGTCCTCATCGCGGAAGCAGCGGGCGATCTGGATATAGCGTTCCATGCCGGCTACCATGAGTACCTGCTTGAAAAGCTGAGGCGACTGGGGCAGAGCATAGAAATGCCCTTCTGCCAGACGACTGGGCACCAGATAATCGCGAGCTCCTTCAGGTGTGCTCTTGCCCAGAACCGGGGTCTCAATTTCAAAGAAGCCGTTTTCCTGGAAAAACTTACGCACCAGCTCAGTTACCCGGCTGCGAACCCGCATTATGTCTTTCATACGCTGACGGCGCAGATCGATATAGCGATACTTCAGTCGGAGTTCTTCGTTTACCTTATCGGCATTATCTATCTCAAAAGGCGGTGTTACCGACTTATTGAATATTTCCATCTCGGAACATTCAACTTCTATTTCACCCGTAGGGAGCTTGGGATTAGTAAGCCCTTCACCGCGAGCAAGTACCCTGCCTTTAATGCCAATAACCCACTCATCTCTGAGATTACGGGCCAGCTCATGTAAGGCCGGGCTGTTTTCCTGATTGAAAACAACCTGGGTTATACCCTCCCGGTCACGAAGATCAATAAAAACCAGACTGCCATGATCACGATATGATCGCACCCAGCCATTCAAAACTACTTCTTCACCGACATTGGCCGCACGAAGCTGCCCGCAGTTGTGAGTTCTTTTAAGCATAAACTATTGGGTCCTTACTTTTACTTAGTTAATTCAAGAAACAGCCTGCATTTACATTAAAACAGAAGGCTGTTTCCTTACCTGCCGTTCAGAGTCGCATATTATAACAACAGCTTAACCGACGGTCAAATGGATAGTAAAAAGCAGCCAGATTTAAGGTTAGATAATCGATAATAATGGTTAAAAAGACCTGAGGGATTATTTTTAACATAAGACTTGTATTATTAAGGCTTTACGCCGGAATAGGGC
>JAFGDI010000388.1 GCA_016932145.1 Sedimentisphaerales bacterium | reverse complement strand
TAGTTCTGGTTAATAATCGTTATATTTACTTCAACTGCAACAAATAGTCAGGCAAGATGCCTGACCTACTATTGGGCAACACGCCCTGAAGTTTGTACTCTTACGAAATAAAAGACTCGCCCGTGCGGCACGGGCTGCGCCCGAGAGCAGGAGATAGTAGAAAAGGTGAACAGTAGAAAAGAAATGAGACCAGACTCAACAGTCGCCCCTGGCAAGTCTCGCCACCCGGCGTAAGGGGCGCCCGTGCGGCGTAAGCACCTTTGCGATACTCTATGGCGGTCTATGCGGTTAATAATAGTTCTTAAGATTAAATATGCCAAGCCGGGGCTCAGCGTTCCCGGGGGTGGGGACGATGAGCCCGTAGCTGTATGCCATCAGCTCTCAAGTGCTATTTTGAGTACTTTTTCTACATCTCTGACAAATTCGAACTTGATCGAATTAAGTACTTCTTTGGGCACTTCGGCCAGGTCCTTTTTGTTTCTTTCAGGCAGTATAACGGTTTTAATACCGGCTTCGCGGGCGGCGAGTAATTTTTCTTTTAAGCCGCCAATGGGCATAGCCAGTCCGCGGAGAGTGATCTCACCGGTCATGGCAACATCGCTGCGTACCGGTATGCCTGTGAGCATGGAGGCAATAGAGGTAAATATCGCCAGACCGGCAGAAGGTCCATCTTTGGGTATAGCACCTGCCGGGACATGCACATGAATGTCCCGCTTGTCCATAGTGTCAATATCGCTGAGTATTTTCTTGAGCTGGGCAAAAGGTCCTGTTCTTCTTGCTTTATTGTCCAGTGCCATGCTCTTTAGAACACTCAGGGCGGTTCGGGCTGATTCCTTCATTACATCACCAAGTTGGCCAGTGAGAATGAGATTACCTCTGCCGGGCAGTTCAGTTGATTCTATGAATAGTATTTCGCCGCCTACCGGTGTGTATGCCAACCCGGTGCAAACGCCCGGCGTACTGGTACGCAATGCCAGCTCAGACTCAAAGCGGTCTGGCCCCAGTATATCGGTAAGGTTTTTAGGCTGAATGATTGCCGACTTGCGTTTTTCTTCGGCTATTTCAGCGGCTACTGAGCGGCATACGGCGGCAACCTCTCGTTCCAGATTACGCACGCCTGCTTCTCGGGTATATTTGTCAATTATCTTCTCCAGCGACTCATCTTTGATCTGGAAAGTGCTTTTGCTCAGGCCATTTTCCTTCATCTGTCGGGGCACCAGATATTTGCGGGCAATATTGAGTTTTTCCTGGGCGGTATAGCCCGGAATATATATAACCTCCAGCCTGTCTTTCAGGGCATGCGGTACTGCTTCCATATAATTGGCAGTGCCAATGAACATTACATGCGATAAGTCAAAAGGCTGATCGATATAATGGTCAGTAAAGGTATTATTCTGCTGGGGGTCAAGAACCTCAAGCAGGGCTGACGCCGGGTCACCCCGGAAATCATTTCCGATCTTATCCAGCTCATCGAGCATGAATACCGGGTTATTACTGCCGCATTTGCGTATTTCCTGGATTATACGGCCGGGCATAGAACCGATATAGGTTCTTCTGTGACCGCGGATATCAGCTTCATCGCGAATACCGCCCAGCGACATGCGAATGAACTTACGGCCCATACTGCGGGCTATGCTCTGACCCAGCGAGGTCTTACCTACTCCCGGAGGGCCGGCGAAACACAGGATCGGACTACGCCCGGAGGGGTTGAGTTTGCGCACAGCCAAAAATTCCAATATGCGTTTTTTAACCTTGTGCAGGCCAAAATGGTCCGTATTGAGTATTCGTCTGGCTCGGGCTATATTGAGAATGTCATCGGTATGAATGCTCCAGGGCAGTTCACAGAGCCATTCCAGATAATTACTCAGAACACTGAACTCCGGACTCATCAGGGGTATCTGACGCAATCTTTGCAGTTCACGCAGAGATTCAGCCTCTATCTTTTCCGGCATTTTAGCGTTTATAAGCTTTTCCTCCAGCTCAGCAACTTCAGAAGAGACACCATCTTCATGCCCCAGCTCCTTCTGGATAGCTTTTAACTGTTCCTGCAGGTAGTATTCCCGCTGATTCTTATCTATAGCCTGATGAACCTTGCTTTGTATCTTTTCGCTCAGTTCGAGCATTTCCAGTTGGTTGGCCATGGCCACAGAGAGCTTATTGAGCCTGTCTTTTATGTCATAAGCCTCGAGTACTTCCTGCTTTTCTTCCTGAGAAAAATGTATATTACCCGCCAGGAAATCAGCTAAAGCACCAGGTTCATCAATGTTCTGCATTATGACCTGTACTTCTTCGGGAATATTGGGCGATAATTGAATTATCCGCTCGGCCATATTGCTTATGCTATTGGTCTGAGCTTCCATTTCAATGCTTTTTTGCTTATTTTTGGGCGGTAAAGGCTCTATTTCTGCCTTCAGATAAGGTTTGTCGGTAATCCAGTGTTTAACTCTGAAACGCATCAGACCATGAACGACCACCGTTTTATTGCCATCAGGCATATTAATCGTTTTGAGTACGGCAACGATAGTTCCTATTGCATAGAGATCTTCATAGCCAGGACTGTCGGTATTAGGGTCGATCTGGGTGATAACGCCAAAGACCTTATCGTTGCCCGGCTGAGCATCAATATCTTTGAGCAGGGCCTGACTCTGGTAACGGCCGACACCCAATGGTACAACTATACCCGGGAACAGGACAATATTGCGCAGTGCCATCACCCCGATCTCAGAGGGGATAATATAGCGATGAACATCATCGAAATGCTCACTGGCCGATGAACTGTTCTTTTTCTCCGGCTCGGCTGCCTTGCCTTTTACTTTGGCACCACCATGAGTGTCTTTCTGGCTCACTATCTTAACACTGCCCTGGGTTTCGACCAGATTGGCATTAAGGTCAACTTTCTCGATCTCGCTATCGGTAGTGTCAACCTGACAGGTAATATCGTAATTATCAAAGAAACTGTTAGTTCTTTCAGTTTTTTTCTCGATATTATTGTCAGTTTCACAACCCTTTACTGCCTCAATGGCAGGCAGGGGCTTTTTAGTCTTGCTTTTAACTGACTTATCCGCAGGTTTAGCAGCCGTTTTTTTGATTTTTTTTGTTTTATTTTCAGCCATAGTCTTATTAAGTATTGTTCTAGTAATAATTTATATCTTATTTAGGTCTGCATTATAGTTATAGCAAACAGCATACCAAACTCTGGCGATCACTGTTTATACAATTAGCGACTCTATCAGGATTATACCTGTATTTCAGGGCAGATGAAAGTAAACAACTTATTATTTACTGATTTTTATTGGCATGAGCTTCAATTTCTGTGGTATTATTAAGATGTAAGTTCAGGCAACAAAGGCAAGAAATAGCGGAGCGATGAACAATATCGGCGTATCAGTCATTATTAAACAAGAAAACATGTCATAATATTATTTGTATTCAGGCGTTGAAACTCATTGATTACTCCTGACAAAAAGAGTTTTAACGCAGCTCTCACCGATATTGAGATCGCAGTGCCGGGTCGGTCGTCGAAACGACCGGCCTGGTGTCCGCGTCCAGGAGAACAGGTGGGGCAGAGCTGGTATCAGCATGGAAGATGCCAATGGAGATAAAAGTAAATATCCAGCGGCTGGATCGTTATTTGGTCCTGACGCTTTATTCCCGTTTCTGACTAATGATTCTGAGCTGGCCCGGGTTTGCAATACAATCTGGTGTTGGTGATGCCTCTGGTGAGGTAAATTTCAGTCAGACTTGATCGCACAGATCGACAGAGAGGTAGCCAATAGAGTTACTGATCGATTTTGTATGAGCTATAGAGAGACAAGTAAGATAGATGTGATCTGTGCTTTTGCTGACGGTTGCTGATTTCGGTCAGAGAAGCGTTTATGATGATGGGGACTGACCCTGCCGCTGGATATGTTTTTTTCGAGTGCCATTGTGTTTCTCTTATCACAATGGCATAAAGTAATTCCCGGTTA
>JAFGDI010000387.1 GCA_016932145.1 Sedimentisphaerales bacterium | reverse complement strand
GTTTGTCGGCCCTTTGAGACATCTGGTGTATGGCCCTAGCTGTCATGCTTTTACCGGTACCACTTTTACCAGTAATAAGTATAGTAGCCCTTGTGGGTGCGGCAGATTCAGCCATTTCAAAGACATTGAGCATTTTCATATCGCAGCCGATAATGTCCTGGAGACCGGCATTTCCCTTGTTTTCCAGAGCATTAAGGCGTACTTTGCTATTCCTTTTCATATTCAATCGTGTAAAGGCGCGATTGAGGCAATCTTTGAGTTTATTATCATCAATAGGTTTGGTGAGATAGTCAAAAGCACCTTCCTGTATGGCTTCTACGGCGCTTATAATAGAGCCGTAGCCAGTGATAATTATGGGTATGATATCTGGATAATATTTTCTGACAGACCTGAGCAATTCCAGTCCACTATTGTCAGGCAGATTGATATCTGTAATGATAATAGAATAATTAGCTCGTTCGAGTTCAGCCAGTCCCAGTCGGGCATTTTCTGCGCTATTGCAGGAATATCCGTCCAGCTCCAGCATATCGCAGAGTGAATCCCTGATAATTCTGTCATCGTCAACTACTAAGATCTGATTATTATGCATTCTCCGTCTCTCTGATCTATCTTTAAATAGTTTGCTTATTTATTTTCAACTTTAATTTTAATTTCGAATTCACAGCCGCCTGTCGGCATATTTCTGGCGATTATTGTACCATCTCTTCTTTCGACAATTTCCTTACATATAGCCAGTCCCAGGCCAGTGCCATCACCGGCTTTTTTGGTAGTAAAGAAAGGTTTGAAAATATCGTCGATTATCTCAGGTTCTATGCCTTTGCCGGTATCACTTATGTTTACTTGCAAATAATCACCATTGGCTGCGGTTCTGATAGTAATGCGTCCACCTGGTTCTGTAGCTTGCAGGGCATTTTTGCATATATTGGCAAAAACGCTAGCCATATTGCCGGCCATAATCGGTGGTAGTCCCTGGCTGTAATCTCTTATTATCTGTTTGTTTCTGGCTAAGTCAGATACTTCCAGAAACTTAATGGAATCATCGATCAATTTATTAGGATCTACTCGTTGGGCTTCCATTTTCATGCCACGCGAGAAATCAAGTAGTGATGCCAGCATGGTAGCGCACTGGTTAAGTCCATCTTTTACTTGCCGGAGATAATCAGGTACTTTTTCAGCCTGTCCATTTTCCAGCCGGTTTAGTGACAGATTCACATATCTTAACATACCATCCAGCGGACTATTTAGCTCATGAGCTACGCGCGCAGTAAGTCTGCCCAGGATAGCCATGCGTTCATCCTGCTCCTTTTTGAGCTGCTGGTCACTATTATTTTGTGTTTCCATCTGGTCCATATTATTCCTGTGTTTCCATTGGTACCTTGAGTATTGTACTATATAGTAAGATTTAAAAAACATATTTGTGCCTTAATTGTTGTAAAAAATCAACATTTTACCTATGCTAACTATTACAATGGTTACAAATTACCTAAGTTAACATTGGCAAGTTGGATTTGAGGAGCATTTTGTTGTTTTTGGGGAAGTAAGGGCTTTGGATGCGAAAAAGATAAATCAGTGCTAAAACAGCAGTTGCAAGCCTGATGGTTTAAGTTAAAATATGCCCTGATATTGAAAGATTAGTCTCTGACCCGGAGCTGGTAACATTGCATAGAGTTACGAAGCATTGGGTTAGGTTATGATCGTGGATGAATTAATATAGCCATGGGCTGTTATAATAATTTTAGTCTGGCCAGGCCAGAGGAGTTTATCACGAAAACGGCAATAACATTCAGTACCCTCCGAGAAGAGCATCTGGCAGATATAGTAACGATATATAACTGGTATGCCCTGAATAGTACAGCTACATTTCATACGACAGAAGTGAGTATTGAGGAGATGCGTTCGATTTTAATTTTTGACCATCCTAAATTTGGTGCTTTTGTAATTCAGGAAGAAGGGCAGGTGATAGGCTATTGTGGACTGATGCGATTTAAGCCCAGGCAGGCGTATGATATTACTGCTGAGACTGTGGTGTATCTTAAGCCAGAAAGTATTCGTAAAGGTATCGGATCGCAGGCGGTAGCATTTCTGGAGGAAACGGCCCGGAGCAGGGGTATGCACAGTTTACTGGCTACGGTAACATCAGAGAATGCTAATAGTATAAAGATGCTGGAGAAATGCGGTTATAGTTCTGTGGCTCATTATAAAGAAGTTGGTGTGAAGTTTGGTAAACTGCTTGATGTCGATGTTTTGCAAAAGTTTCTTTGATTGGTTACGGTTCAAGATGATCTTTTTGATATAAAACAGGCCACATAACACTACAGTCAAATCTGTCTGGTTATGTGGCCTTGTATTATGGAATTATTTAAGCTTAATTATTGGGGCTTACTCCTTCGCTTGTCATTATGATTCGTTTGATTGTTCCATCATCATTGTAATAGAGATAGTCAATGCAAACAGAGCGTCGGAAACTGCCGCCATCGGTAGTCAGACCTCCATTGTGATAGATGAAATAGTCTTTGCCTTTGAATTCTATAATCGCCTGATGATTGGTATTGCAGTTGCCGGCGAGTTCATTGAGAATGCCTTTATATTCCCATGGTCCGGTAATGCTTTTGCTCATGGCATAGGCGGTTTTTTCCGGGAAGCCATAAGCATAAGACAGATAGTACCAATCGCCGTGTTTGTGTATCCAGGGAGCTTCAGTATAGTTGGGCAGGTCAACGGTGTGTATCTCGCCTTCGGTTTCTATCATATTGGATTTGAGTTTGATCCAGCGGCATTTCTGATTGCCCCAGTACATATACGCCTGACCATCATCATCAATGAAAACGGTCGGGTCAATGTCGTCCCACGATATTTTAGTATCGGTTGTCATGTCATTGGTTATCAGAGCTGTGCCGCGAGGGTCGGTGAATGGTCCGGTGGGGCTGTCTGATACAGCTACGCCTATCGCCTTTCCATGAATGGTTTTGTGCTGGGCAGTTACATACCAGTAAAATTTTCCGTCTTTTTCAACTACCTGGGAGGCCCAGGCTTCATCTTTGGCCCAGGCCAGATCAGCAGGCTTTAGTGGTACAGGATGCTCTTGCCAGTTTACCATATCATCTGAGGAATATACCAGCCACTCATGCATTTCATAACCATTTCGCGGTGGTTTGCACTGGTCATGTCCGGCATAAAGATAAACTATATTGTTATGAACAAGAGCCGCGGGGTCGGCGGTGAAGGTGTTGGTAATTGCCGGATTGGCCGCCTGTACTACAGGGGTGAAAATGCCAATAGCTGAAAGCAGAGATAGTTGTGCTATTTTGCTAGTAAAAGTAGTTAATCTGGTCATTATTATTGTCCTTTCTGAATGAACAACTGGTTATGTAATCAGTCGGCAGAGATGAATTATTGTTGGTGAGCACTTTAACGGTATGGTTATATCATATTAAAACTTAATAACAGTGGGCAAGGATAATAAATTCAGTATGGTAATAAAAAAAGGGCAAAAAATAATCTTTTTGCCCTTTTTGACATTATATTGTCGAAAGAATAACCACTTTGCGATAATTATCTTCTGATCAGTTCGATCATTTCTTTTGTGGCACTGCGAAGACCGGTAAAGATACTCCGGGAGATTATGCCATGTCCGATATTGAAATCGCAAAAGCCGGTCATATCTGCTACTGGTTCAACATTTCTGTATGTCAGGCCATGTCCGGCGTGAACGACCATTCCGGCGTTAAGGCCGCATTCCAGACCAGTTTCCAGTTCGTCCAGTCGTGTGATTATCTCTTTTTTGGTACGGGCATTGGCGTAGGGGCCGGTATGCAGTTCTATGGCATCACAACCAGCCTGGGCACAGGCGGCGATCTGGTTGGGGTCTGCTATAATGAATGCAGACACTTCAATGCCTTTTTTGTGCATTTTGGCGACTACAGTTTTGAGTGTTTTTTCCAGCTTAATGCAGTCGAGTCCGCCTTCGGTTGTCAGTTCGGCTCGTTTTTCTGGTACTAAAGTAACCATATCTGGCACGAGCTTGAGGGCATAGTTTACCATTTCTTCGGTCATACCCATTTCGAGGTTCAGCATTATCTTGCTGACCTTGCGGACGAGCTCTACATCTCGTTCCTGAATGTGGCGGCGGTCTTCGCGTAAGTGCATTGTAATGCCTTTAGCACCGGCTAATTCGCATTCTACAGCGGCCCAGACCGGGTCTGGTTCAACTGTCAAACGAGCTTGTCTTACGGTTGCTACATGGTCAATATTAACATTGAGATTTGCCATTTTTGTGTCCTTTATTTTATTTTCTATATATTTAGCATCAGCTCAGCAGCCATTGACAGACTTCGCCCAGATTGTTGAATGTCTGGCGATGTGTCTGGTCGAAATGTTCTGGTGACTGATGCCCGTTTGTCATTAAAATACAATCAACGCCCATAGCCAGAGCGACTTCGTGGTCGTGGGTGGTATCGCCGATAAAGAGTACCTGCTCTTTATCGTAAGGTAATTCATTTATCCACTTTATGCCATTGTCCTTCTTGGAATGGGCAAAATAGTCGCTCAGACCGATTATTTTGAGGAAATAGTCAGTCAGGCCAAAATGGCTGATGGCTTTTTCAAGTCTTATTTGTTCATAGGCGCTTAGTACCGAGTGTGTATATCCGGCGGCAGTAAGATTAGTGAGGCACAAGCGGCTTTCATCGTGCAATGAGCTGTTAAGCATGAGCTGGTCATATTGTTCGATATAATCGCGGGCAATCTCAGTAAAAGGGACTTTTTGGAAGTCGAACCCCAGAGCTATATAGAAATTTATAACCGGGAAACAAGTTTCTTTGCGGTATCTTTCTTGCGATAGTCTGCCTAAGTTGTGTTTTTGCATGAGTTTATCGACTACAGCGGTGCATTCAGCCGCATCATTGAGCAGTGTGCCGTTCCAGTCCCAGATAATATGTCTGTATTTCATAAACATATTCTAACTTTTTTGCCGATAAAATCAATTACAGTAATAAGTTAATTTTGGCTGAATTGAGAAGTGGGAAAAATGAAAGATATTGAAGCAGAATTCATAGTTGCCTGCCATGAGGTTGATCGGCAGGGTCTGGCCTTTTGCAGTAGTGGCAATATGTCTGTAAGAGCTGATAATGGTACGGCTTTACTGACAGCTACCGGCTCATGGTTTGGCCGTATCGGCCCGGAATCGATAGCAATTTGCCAGTTAGAGACGGGTAAGCCGTTAAATAGTGTTCGGGCATCGGTTGAGAGCCGATTTCACCTTGGCATATTAAGGTCGAATCCTGAGGTAAATGTGGTCCTGCATTATCAGAGTCCTTATGCTACGGCTATAGCTGCCGGGCATAAATTACCTGATAATTTTAATGTGATACTAGAAGTGCCATATTATATTGGTCAGCCGGTGATGATCGACTTTTTACCGCCTGGCAGTCAGCAATTGGCGGATTCTGTCATTGAGGCTGCCGCAAAGTCAAGTATGGTTGTGATCCGCAATCATGGAATGGTAACTTACGGTAAGAACTTCGAGGAGGCGATCCAGAGGGCAGTTTTTTTTGAACTGGCATGTAAGGTAATAGCTCATCAGGGTGATTTGAGCTATATAACACCGGAAATGATCGCTCAGATGACCAATGCCTGATGGTGGTGGAAAAAGATGCGTCAATTACAAAGATATAAGATGATAATCAATCCCAAGAGCGGCTCAAATCTCAGAGTTCGTTCATTAAAGATGCTCAGAGATCATTTGTTGCAGCGTGGTGATGAGGTAGTAATCTCGCTTACCCGATCACTGGAACATGCCGCTGAGTTAACATGTAAGGCTATAGCAGAGAAGTTTGATGTGATAATGATCGCCGGAGGTGATGGCAGTGTTCGTACGGTTCTGGAGGCAGCAGCCGGTAGTGAAGTGCCGATCCTGATCATTCCCACTGGTACTGAAAATCTGCTCGCCTGTGAGCTGGGTTTAGATGGTTCGGTAAAAACCTCTATTTCCGCTCTGGACTCCGGCAAAGTGAGGAAGATAGATCTGGGTCGGGTAAATGGCCGACATTTTATCGCTGTTGTTGGTCTGGGTTTCGATGCCCAGGTGGTGAAATATGTACATCATAAACGCTCAGGCCATATTACACCTCTGGATTATTTATGGCCTCTGGCCAGGACTTTCTGGTCGTACAAGTTTGTTTCTTTACACATAATTGCCGATGGCAAAGATATTTGTGATCAACCGGCCCTGGCATATGTTTCCAATATAGGCCGCTATGCCATTGGAATTGGCATAGCCCCTGAGGCTGATTGCGGAGATGGTTATCTTGACTTAACTGTTTTTCGTTGTAAGAATAGGTGGCAACTGCTCTTACAGTCAATATATACAATATTGAAGGCAGATCATCGGTTGAAAACGACCACGCGGGTGAGGTGTAAAAACATTCGCATTGAGGGTCCGGAAACTGTTCCAGTGCAGATAGACGGCGATTATGGCCCGTCGTTACCGCTTGATTTTACCATTGATAGTGGTTTTGCTCATATTCTGACACCCCCGGCAGTATCAGGCCAGGAATATTGTCCGCCAGTGCGATATTATCATATCAAACGCTGGCTGTTGAGGTGAGTTGCTCGAAGGGAACCGTATAAAAAAAGAAAAAAAGAGCAATAATAGGTTCAATTATAGGGCCAAATCGCTATTATATAGAGTCAGTTTGTGAGGTCTGTACGAGGCTGCTAATAATATTTTAGTTAAATAAACTGATTTTATCAGGAAAAATGTAAAAAAAAGGGCAAAAAGAGGCATTAACTACAGGAAGCGCGTTATAGTTTGTCGCTTTTACAAGGTTAGTTGATATATGGATGAGTTAGAAAATCAGAGAAGTCAGTACTTTATGCAGCTTTTTCTTAAGAGTCAGCGGCGTATCTACGGATATGTAATGGCAAAAATAGCCAGTCCGGTAGATGCTGATGACATTGTTCAGGAAACGGCTTCATTGCTCTGGCAGAAATTTGATGATTATACACCCGGAACAGATTTTACGGCATGGGCTATATCAGTAGCCAGGTTCAAGATCCTGAGATATTTGCGAGACAAGAAGAATTATCGCATGAAGTTCAGTGATAAGACAATGGAAATAATAGAGCAGTTGGAAGCAATAGAGGCCGGCGATGAAGATATTCGGATAGAATCGTTGAAGAAATGCTTACAGAAGCTCAATCCGGATGAGAAAAAGATATTAGAGCTTCGTTATGAAGACGGAGCAACGCTTAAGGCCCTTTCCGGGCGTGTGGGTATAAATATTAATACCTTGTATAATCGAATATCCAAGATACATGTAGTTTTATTGAATTGTGTTAAAAAAAGTATGACACAGTAGTGTGTGATCTATGACAGCAACAGAAAAAAATGAAATATATACGCTGCTGAATGCCTTGCGAGAGCAGGTTATCACCCAGGAGCAATTTGACCGGCTGGATTATCTTATATCAGAAAATCCGGATATGGCCAGGGAGTATCTTGATTTTGTCAAGCTCTGGACCTATCTGCAATTTTTCCAGGTAGCGTCTCATCAGGATGATACTATTACCGATCTGACTCAGGAAGAGGCAGAGGCAATAGCTTCCGAGCTGGAAAAGGAATTAAGTCAGAGTTGTCCGGCAGAGGCTTCTTTCGATGATTCTGGCGATTTTTCAGTTAACAGAACATCGGTTTTTCGCAAAGTGTGGGTATCATCAATAGTATCGCTGGCAGCCAGTTTACTGGTAGTAGTCAGCATTTACTTTTACAGTATGATGAGCCGTATAGAAGTTGCCACAGTCAGCGATATGGTCAGTGCTCAGTGGGTAGGCAGAAATTCTCCTGACATAGGGGAGCGATTGTCGATAGGCAAGAGTCTGTATAAGCTGAGGTATGGTTTTGTCGAATTAGCCTTTGATAATAATGCCAGGGTAACTATCGAGGGACCGGCCGAGTTTTATATAGCCGGTGAGGATCGGATAAAATGCAACTATGGCAGTGTTTTTTCAAATGTACCCAAAGAAGCTATAGGATTTGCTATAGCTACCCCAAAAGCACTTATTATCGATCTTGGTACCCAGTTTGGCGTGCAGATAGATAAGCAGGGCGACACCGAGCTGCATGTACTAAAAGGTAAGACGGCATTAGTTGCCGGAGAGGGCGAGCAAAAGGCCAGTGGTGAAGTTACACAGGGTCAGGCCCGCAAGGTAAGTGGAACAGATGAGCAGGTCAGTGAGATACCTTTTGACAGTAAATTATTTGCCCGCGACATAGATTCTAGTGCAAATATGATATGGCGAGGTCGATCTGTTATTAATCTGGCAGATATAGTCGGTGGCGGTAATGGCTGGGGCACAGGTGAGCTTGAATTAGGAATTGATGCGGTTACAGGTAAACGCCTGGTGTTTGGATCTGAAGACCGCAAGTCAAATGGTGATTATGTAAAGGTTGACGATCCGTTTATTGATGGTGTATTTGTACCCCAGGGTAAGGACCGATATCAGGTCATAAGTTCTAACGGACATATTTTTTATGAATGTCCCAAGACCAACGGCATTTATTATTCTAATATAGTAAACGGTTATGGTCGTGACCTGGTGGATTATAAATGGCGTGCCCCGCATGGTGAATTGGGTAACCGGTTCTATGGAACGGCAGAATACCCGGCATTGTTTATGCATGCCAATCTGGGCATAACTTACGACCTGGATGCAATTCGCAGGAGTTTGCCAGATGGCAAGATAGCGAAGTTTACCGCAGATGCGGGTTTGTCATCGGATAATCCGCGTCAGGGTAATTTTGATATATGGATATTGGTTGATGGCGAGTTGCGATTCTCTCGTAAAGGCATAAATGATATAAGGGATATAGTTTCAATAGAAATACCTTTAAGAGACTCAGATCGATTCCTTACTCTGGTAAGTACCGATGGCGGCGATCCAGGTTTTGAAGAC
This sequence comes from Sedimentisphaerales bacterium, assembly GCA_016932145.1. Classification (GTDB taxonomy): domain Bacteria; phylum Planctomycetota; class Phycisphaerae; order Sedimentisphaerales; family SM23-30; genus JAFGDI01. The sequence goes on along the minus strand of JAFGDI010000387.1, from coordinate 1,001 downwards.
GGTAGAACACTGCGTTCTACCGATTCCGACTGGTGTGTATTTGCGCGTCCTAGTCTGGAATTGTCGTTAGCTGATAATCCAGTGGAGTAAAATCTTTTGTAAGCGTTCACGACAAATAGTAGGACAGGCATTCCCGAACTGGCTTCGGGACTGACAGCTTGCCTGTCACCTGAGTTGCCAGTAAAGCTGGCAAACTACTATCGAGATATAATACTTTGCATATTTATGCCCTTGTTGTTTCAACCTTGTTTTCGACATCGTCGAAATTTGGGTGACAGGCATGATGCCTGTCCTACTTGGGCAAGCCATTTCGAGCAGGTGTGAACGATTACAATTTTATTTCAATCATATTATTATTCTGCTGCAGAATATGCGGCAGTTTGGAATATTTTAAACTTAAGGCCCCTTATGACGGAGATCTGGAACATGAAACGGATTTTGTATTTTTGTATGCTTATGTCGGCAATGTTGCTTTGTTCGTGCAGTAGTAAGAGTGTGACCCTGACATATTCCAACCCTCTGTGGGATGGTTATCTGGCCGACCCGCACATGGTGAAATTTGGTGATACATACTATGCCTATGGTACAGAGGAAAAAAACACAGGTAAACGCTTCCAGATAGCCCGATCAAAGGACTTTGTAAATTGGGAATATGTAGGAGGGGCATTAGAGCCATTGCCCGGTATGGAGTTATACTGGGCACCGGAAGTGACATGCAAAGACGGGAAGTATTATTTGTATTATGCCGGGGATATGCATATGAGGGTTGCTGTTTCTGACAGTCCAGAAGGGCCTTTTATTGATAGTGGTAAAAAGCTGTTTCCAGACCTGCCATTTTCTATTGATGGCCATGCTTTTCAGGACCCGGTTACAAAGCAGTGGTACTTGTTCTTTGCGATGGACTTTTTTGATCAGCGGCCGGGCACAGCTCTGGCAGTGGTGCAGTTGAGTGATGACATGCTATCGGTTAAAGGAGAGATAAAAACCGTAATGCGTGCATT
>JAFGDI010000386.1 GCA_016932145.1 Sedimentisphaerales bacterium | reverse complement strand
GTGCAGGAATGCCGCCGGGTCGTTATATGCCGGAGTTATCATGTTTGGCGGCTGGTCATTGAAATATCTTATTTCACTGCCAAAAGCTTTTCCCAGTAAAGGCAGAGCAAAGGGCGAGAAAACTACATCATGGCCGAATTTTTCCCGGGCTGTTAACTGACCGTCGATATAGGCATTTGCGTTGGTATAGTACTCTGGCAGAGGGCATTTAATAAGCCCGGCAGCATATAGTGACAGAACCAGAATAACCGGTGTGCGATCGGTTTTATGCCCTTGTATAGCAGCCAATATTCTTTCAGTGCTGTTCATAGCAATATTACCTCGCCATGTGGCTCATAGTGCAATAGCTGGTCGAAAAGTGCCGGAGCTTTTATGGCATTGCCAGCGGTACCATCGCCGCCAATTTCGTGAATTAACCCCGGTCGCTGGCAGAATACAGCACCGCCTACCGCCAGGCGTATATTGTCAGTGAGCCCTCTTTTGTCTATTTCGGCCCTTACTTTGCTTATATTCATAGCCGTGCGTAGCATCATGGCCGAGACACCGATTATAGGGGCTGATGCCCTTTCTGCCGCATCGACGAACTGAGTAGCAGTTATATCATTGCCCAGGTCTATTACCTGCCAGCCTTCGAGTTTAAGGAAGATAGTTACCAGCTTGCGACCGAGAGCGTGGGTATCGCCTTCGATATTGCCAATAATGACAGGGCCTTTTTCCTGAGTTTTTTCATTCCGGGTGTATTCACCGGCAGTAAGCTCAAATATGTCTTCTGTAACTTTTCCCAATACATAGGCCTGGCCGAGACTTACTTTGCCTGAAATACTCCAGTCTTTGCCAAACTCGGTCAGAGCTGGTTCAAGAATATCGCTTATAGCTTTATGATACCCCTGTTTTTGCCCCCATATTTTGAGAATATTTGTGGCAGATTCCCGGTCACCCTCACGGAGAAATGCCAATAATTGACTGAGACAATATTCCTGACTTTCATGCATATCAGAATTCATGGATAGTCTTCCTGAGTATAATAGCAACAGTACTTAAACCAAATTATTTTTTCGAACGATCATTAACTCGAATTATGCTAATAGTTTAATTATTTTTGTTGGTAATACAAGAAAAACATAAGCCAGTTAATTTTATTTGTGCAAAAAAGTCAGAATGGCCATTTGTCTGGTATTACCATCTATTTTAATTCTGTCAGCAATTCTGTGACCGGCGATAGCAATAATGCCCAGATCATCATAAATGGCGGCAATAGAGTTTCTTTTATAACGAGGTACTTTATTATTAGTCATAATGTCGCCGCTGGTCTGGCTGCCAGTCATTCCCAAAGGCTGGTATTTTAGACCGGCGATAAGTGGCCAGGCGTAAAGTTTGCCCGTTACTTTATCCAGGTCGATAATTTCCTGTAGCTCCGGCTTGTTTTTGGCATAAGTTTTGAGATCGAACCCCCGGGCAGCTACCAGCTCAGTTTTGATCGCGTATATTTCTCTGAGGTCAGCCAATGACACCAGGTTATGTATCTTTGTCTGTCCGGGAATGATTAGCGGTATCTGGTGATAGTCTATATCGGTTTTTTTAGCAATTATGAGTTGATTGTCTGATATCTCTGCCAGCCAGTTTCCTGGCAGGTCAGCTATCTTGCGGGTAGTTCTGTCTGTGCATTGCTGCAATAAAGTCTCTATGGTCTCAAAGCCGATAGCTGAAAGCTCGATGCCTGCCTGACTAAAGCAAAATCTCAGGAGATTTCTGGCTCTTCCGCTGCTAATATTGCCTAAAAACTCTACCGGGGCACAGATAATACCGCTTTTCAGGTGGATATTGCCATTTTCGATATCAGTTACAGCTTGTTGGGTAAGTATCTCATCGGCATCAGCCGCCAGCAGTCCCAGATTGCATACTGATTGAGAAATATTACTGTTATATTCTTCTTTGAGCAGGGGGATGAGCAGGTTGCGAATGCGGTTACGGGTATAGTCGCAGCATTCATTAGTGCTGTCATGACATGGTGTTATGTTTGATTCTCTGATATAATTTTCCAGTTCAGCTCTAGTTAATTGCAAAAGAGGTCGGAAAATAGTAATGGTTTTATTGTCAGCGTATATCTTTCTAGTGGTTTTTATGCCGGCCAGCCCTTTAATGCCGGTACCGCGTATCATCCTTTGCAAGATGGTTTCAATATTGTCGTCGGCATGGTGTCCGGTAGCGATAAACTGGCAATTTTCCTGTCGGCAGATATCGCGTAAGAAGTTATAGCGGATCTCCCTGGCGGCGGATTCAATGGAAATGCCATTATCTCTGGCAAAGGCAGTAATATCAGCTCTTTTAGAAATGCATTTAACAGATCGCAGTTTAGACTGTTCCAGCACATACATTTCGTCCTGATCACTTTCTTTCCCGCGCAGGCAGTGGTTAAGGTGTCCGACGACCAGTCGCCATTTGGTTTCTTTAGCGATCTGGCAGAAAATGTCAAGCAGGGCCATACTGTCTGTACCGCCTGATATTGCCAGAACGATGCCTGTTTCTGGTGTTTGTGATACAGTATCAGGGCAGAGGGCTGTAGTCTGCTGACGAACAATTCTTATGATTTCCGCTTTATTAGTCATGACCGTTGATTATATAGTTAAGCCGGGCTGCTTTACAGACGAAATTTGCAAAAAAACTTCGTTAAAGCTATTTCAGGCCAAGATAATCTTCCAGGTCGTTCCACTGGTCGTCATAACTTGTGCCATAGTCCAGTTGTTTACTGATGCCGGTTTTCTGATTAGTTACTGTAAGTCTGGTAACTCTGTTAATAACTTCAGGCACTATTTTAACCGGTCCTGTAATTTCTGCTGATATTTTAGATTCACCTCTGGGAAATCTGATAAAGACATTAGGGTGAATTTTTCCGAGCACTTCAACACATAGTACCGAATTTTCGATACTATTGAGATATGCCTGCTTGAGTTTATCTACCAGCTCATCAGCCCGGTTATCGAGTTCGTAGGTTTCAAAGAGCAGTTCAGTGGCTTTTTCTTTTTGTTCATTTGAAAGTCTTTTTTGATTTTGTAAGAGAGGTTCAACGACCTCCCTGACCTTTTGGGCTTTCATTCTGAGCATTTTAACTTCAGGTTTGGTAGTAGCAGCTCTGGCTTTCAGGTCTTCGTTCATGCCGATCTCTAATACGGTTTTACTGCCGGCGTCTGACCCGAGTGCAAAAACAGAGATACCCTTAAAGGCAGAGATCGTACCGCCAGCCAACTGGCCATTTTCCGATCTGATCGCACCAGAGCATTGAATATCACTGTACATAACCTCTTTAGCGAAAACCAGGTCGCCCCCACAGATGATTTTTGAGCTGGTAATGAATTTGCACTCAATATTATTCCCGGCGATAGCGATTCCTTTTTCTTTGCCAGCCATGCCACCGCGCAGGAACAGGTCCAGGCCAGCTTCCGCGTGGGCAGCTTCGACTACGCCTCTGACCGTAAGGTTTTTGTGAGCTTTAACCTTGAAAAGATCCAGGACATTGCGGAATATATCAACATTGTTCTTGAAGTCGATATTGCCAATAGAAAAGTCAACATCGCTATGTACTTCGAGGTCAGGCTCAACCCATATTTTCGTGGTAGAATGGCAGAGTTTGCCGTATTCATTGGCATAGACGAGATCGGCTTTTTCAGGTTTTTCTTTTTTAGCCGGGTCACCGAAATGGACATTTTTACCGAGTTTGATATTAGCCTGCAAGCCTTTTGCTCTGGGTACCGGATTACCAAAAACATCTTCGCCGTCAGTGCCTTCGATAGGGGGCATAAGCTGGACAAGCGGCTGGTCGGCATCGACAAAGACATAGCAGCTTTTTTCGTAATGGCTTTGAGAGTCAACCCCTTTGTCGGCAGAGGTTGTCTGGTCCGGATTGCAGGTTACACTCTGGTCTTCGTCCTGGTTATCAGCAGGGGATCCGTCTTCATTGATCTTTTTAGGTTCAGGCTTTTCTGGCTCAGAATAAAGTTTTTTTACATAGCCATTCTCGTCAGCGACCGGAGC
>JAFGDI010000030.1 GCA_016932145.1 Sedimentisphaerales bacterium | reverse complement strand
CATCGGTGAGCCAAAGGCTTCTTGGTCCACTCAGAGCCACCCCCAAGGGCAACTCCCTCTCTCAAGCCCGGCTACACGCTCCTGACCCGCCGGGGCTCTCTTCTAACGCAGTCTTCTCTGTCTTCTCTGTCTTCTCTGAGACATCAGCACACACCACCTCTATTATCGGACCTTATTTCTCTTTACCTCGACATCGCACCGATAATAAACTCTAATTCTATCCGCAGGCCTGCAGGCTGGGAACTTATGCTTGCCTCTTCTTATTATAGCATCTCTTATCTATTAATATTATGTACACTGTTTCACTGAAAAACAAATATATTTATTTATCCGACATTCCCAAAACCGTTATTGATAAATTTAAAACAATATTTCCCATTTACCATGATTAAATTGCCAGTTTGACCAGCATGGCTCGATTGGCTTAGCTACCATGTGGGCCTGCCAGAAGTCACTGCGCAAAAAAATACCCAAACCCTCTGGGATTTGGGAGCCATGGCATATCGCATACACATGGGGATGAACTTGATTAATTGTTTGGCATTAAATTGTAACACTTTATATCGGCAAATTCAAGCGATTCACTGATTTTTTTCTACCTTATCACTTATTAATGCGATATATCTGTAGCAGAAACGACTGTAATAGCAGACACAACGAAAAAAATGAACCTGTTTGATATTTATAAAGTATAACTTATACCGATAATTAAGGTTATTAATGGTTTGAGCAGATTGGAGATAATAAATGAAAAAGTCAATATTACTCATTATTATAGCATTATTTACATCAATATGTACCGCTACGGAAAAAAAGTATGACCGCAGAACAGCAACGGTTGAAGCTTTTGAAAAGAATAAAGAAGCCGTTGTCAACATAGCCAGTAAACAGCAAATGCTCGTCAGAGATAGTTTCTGGAGCGAAGTACCTTTTGGCGTAAGAAAAGTCGAAATACCCTCTCTGGGTTCAGGGTTCATAATTGACCCTCGCGGTTATATTATAACTAATTGCCATGTAATCGATGAGGCTGATGATATTACTATTATTATGGCTGATGGTGTCAGTAAATATTCTGCTCGAAAAATAGCTCTTAATCGCGAAACTGACCTGGCAGTACTGAAAATTGATGCCGAAAAACCACTGCCAACGGTAACTCTGGGCTATAGCAATGACATAATGGTCGGTGAAACCGTTCTGGCTATCGGCAACCCCTTCGGGTACAACCACACTCTGACTGATGGCATTGTCAGTGCTATCCATAGTAATATAGCCAATGAAAACGGACAGACTACTGACATGATCCAGATATCAGCCCCGATCAATCCGGGTAATAGCGGCGGCCCCCTGCTCAATATCAACGGCGAACTTATCGGCGTAAACACTAAGATCAGAAAATCAGCTGAAGCCATTGGCTTTGCCATTCCCATAGACACCCTTCGCGAAGAATTACCGGCCATGCTCAATGTCGAAAAGCTCAGACAGGTTGACTTTGGCCTTAAAGTGCAAGATAAATGCGAATACTCACCTGAAACTCAAAATACTATCGTAAAAGGACTTATCGTCAAAGAAGTTCGCCTGGGCTCTCTCGCTGAACAAGCTGGCTTCAAAACTGGCGACTTGATAACCTCTTACAACAATAAACCTGCCGATTGCTCTATAAACTTCTATTTCGACCTGCTCGAGGCCGAATATGGCAATAATTGGAATATTGAATTTGTCTCAGACAATAGCTCCAAAAGCAGGCAAATTGCTATGGAAATACGCAAACGCCCCCAACCAGATGCCGAACTGCTGGCAGATAAATTATTCGGCGTAAAGATAAAGCCTCTCACCGAAAGAATGATGAATCAATATGGTATATACGGTGAGGTGGGTCAGCCGGTTATTGTTAGTCTGGAAAAGAAATCACCGGCCGATATCGCCGGTCTGGAACCTGGTGATATAATCACCGCTATCGACGGCGAACAAATATCATCAATTGCTGAATTTGCCAATAAACTCGAACTTATGCCCTATGATACTGTAACTAAAGTTGTTATAAAAAGAACTCATAAACGCACCTGGAACTATATTATCAGTAATTATGAAGCAACAATAAAAACCAAGAGTCTCTCAGATTCGAATAACACTAAACCATTGGAATTATAGAGTTTACACTGATTAGATTCTCGCATATATAAGTGCAATATAAATCTGAGTCATTGACTTTATGCTCTGGAGGTTATATCATAATAGACCAGATGAAAAATACAGAAACACAAGTACAAGAAAACACACCGGTTAAGCAATGGCCTGTCCCTGTAATAGCGATCATTGCCTGGCTTATACCCGGTGCCGGTCACTGGCTCAGAGGTAAAAAGGATCGTGCAATCGCCATATTCTGCGGTATTATGTTCCTTTTTCTCGTTGGCATATTCGCCGGGGGAACTGCTCTCATAAATTATAAACAGGCTCAACTCTGGTATCTGGCCCAGATATTTTGCGGACTGCCCAGCCTGATCATGACTAGCACGCAAGATATGGGTTATGGCAGAGGCATAGACATGGGACAATTATACACCAGTTGTGCCGGCCTTCTGAATCTGCTCTGTATTATGGATGCTATTATCCCGCAACACAAAGCGGCAGATAATTGTAACTGTGAAATTAAAGGAGAAAACGCCTGATGTCTTACCTATGCATTATGCTCAGCCTGTCACAGTTTCCTATAAACATAGCCACAACCCCGGCGTCATTGCTCTGGGCACTACCGGTATCTCTCGGTATAGCTGTTGTTTATAAAGCAGTTAAACTCGAAAAGTTCACCTGGCCGATCTTCGCTCGCGAAGTGACCCTGCTGCTATCGACCATTATTGGCGCTCTGATACTAACTGCTATCTGCTTATTAACTATTGCCAAAATCGTCGGTATTGCCTGAGTCTGTAAGAAAATCTTAAAACCGTTCTCACGGTTTTCTTTTCTGGGAACACCGACAGTTGAGGGCAAAGCCCGAAATCCCGTCAATTCGGGACTCGGCAAACGAAACGCATTCTAAGCAAAAAACGGGTTGAGTTGATTGTTGTAACAGTAAATATAATCCACTATCTGGGTATCGGGAAATCTGTTAGTTTGGCCTGATAATGGCCGAGCTGGGGCTCAGCGTTCCCAGGGATATGAACGGTTACAAAATCTTTTCCCTTTGAACCTGGAACCAGGTTGCAAAACACCGAAATTAAGCCGCAGGTACACCCTGTAATTTCAAACAAAATAATTAGAATTGTAACGATTGAATTGGGCAGTCCTTTTTGAGCCTGCCTTTTTTTATTGGTGACTCGTAACCAACTACATTCTACTTATACACCTGGCATGACCAATCAAATAGGTGCCACCTGTCCTGAGATAGCTTGAGTCACTGGAAGTTATTAAAGAGAATAACACCCTGGAGCAGCAGGCAAACTTGATACGATTCCCTATAAACATCGATAATTAAAACATGAACACAGCGAATAGCTTAAAATGTGCTAGTCGAAAAGCGTAAAGGTCGTAAAACACTTTAAAAAGATCAAGGCCCTGAGGAGTTAACCACAGGGCCTTGTTAAAAGTTGGCGGCGACTTACTTTCACGCTCACGCACTATCAT
>JAFGDI010000005.1 GCA_016932145.1 Sedimentisphaerales bacterium | reverse complement strand
TTCCAGACCGCAAGGACAGCGTAATAATTGTCCCAACCTCAGCCCCGTTTGCTCGAATAATTGACTACACGAAGGGCATTTAATTATTATTTTCTCATTTGCCATTTTAGTCTCTGTCCTCTGGTATATATATGATCATCTTTATTGTAACCGTTCACCGGTTCAGTAACAAGTAACAAGAAATAAGAAATAGCTCTTGTATCTCGCTCCGCTCGAAGCTGTCTGATTTTATGGCGAGTCATTGCGGAAATATTGGAATCTGAGCTGAGCTGATAGGTTGCAAAGCCTTTAAAACAAGGTCCCGATGTACATCGGGACACCTGAGCTTATTTCTTATTTCTTATTTATTCTTCCATGAACAGTTACTCTTTGTTAATGTTATTTTCTGGGCAGCAGTTTTAATGGACGAAGCATATTCTCAGTTATTTCTTCAGCTTCGGTGAGGATTGTTTCGATCCTGTTTCGTAATACGGAAATGAAAAACAAGGTAGGGATTGCCACTATCAGGCCCAGGAAAGTGGTTACGAGGGCTTCTGAAATGGAACTTGCTAACTGAGACGAGCGGGCTGCTCCTTCAACTATGGCTATGCCCTTAAAGGCAGACATCATACCGCTTACGGTTCCCAGCAGGCCCAGCATGGGGGCACTGGCGGCAATAAAGGTAAGATATTCTAATTTACGATAGAACCTGCCGGACTGGCGGCGGGCGTTATCTTCAATGCTCTTTTCGATATCTTTCCAGTTAGCGTGATCTGCATACTGATGAAGGCCGGCACTGATAATTATCGCGATAAAACTAACATTGGTTTTGCAGTAATCCAGAGCTTCTTTAATCTCATTCTTTTTGATATGTTCACTAATTTCTGCCAGATGATCTTCCGGCAATAGCACCGAATTTCTTATAGAGAGAAAATTTTCTATCACTAATGCTACGGCACAAAGGCTCATGCAGAGTATCGCATAGCCGATAATGCCTCCTGATGAGATCGTATCCCAGACAGAAACGCTCTGTATTGCCGCAGCGTCTGTCTGTGCCAGTGATAGTGAACCAGTAATAAGTGTCGCTAATATAATTAAGTATTTATTCATTGCCAGGTCCGGGTCTTGTTTAATCTGAATTTATTGTTGTGTTGCTAAAACATTATTTATTGGTAACCGTTCACGGTTATTGTAAAAAGTAAAAGGTTAAAAGTAAAGGATACTCACCTGCGGAGAAACTGATCATAATTTAAAAGCTTCGCGTACCTTTTACCTTTTACTTTTAACTTTTCACCGTAATGGTGTGAACGGTTACATTTATTGATATCTTTGTCTGAACTTGTCAGAATTGAACGAACTTGAATTTACCATAGTTTTGTGCCGCTATCTGTTGCAGTTGTGCCTGGCCGGCACCGGCGCCAAAAGCCAGAGTATTGATCTTTATTTTTCTTCTGTTGGCCTGTTTTATCGTACCGGCCGCTTCCGGGGCAAATTCTCCATCAGAAAGAAGCCATATAACATCCGGCTTGAGCGAGATAGCCAGTTGCATAGCTTCTATGGGGTTAGTGCCTCCCTGTGCAGTTACCGTTTGGGCCCATTCGAGATATCTGGCTTTATTCTGCTGATTTGCCGGTATAAGAGAGGATGCAGGCATTGCCAGACAGGTGTCACTATAAAAGACCAGATAGAATTTAACATTGTTATCCAGAGCCTTTATTGACCTGCTGAGCTCTCTTAATGCAGCAGATATCTTTTCACCTTCCATACTGCCAGAGTGATCTATTACATATACAAAGCCAGAGCCGCTGTCAGATAATCCAAAAAAACCAGCCGAGCCTGAAGTGTCAGAGCCAGACAATGAATCATTGAATGATCCCGGCTCAGCCAGCGTCGCCTGAAGCTCTGTGCTCTGTGATGATATCTCTGTTTCGGCAAGCGCCGTTTCCGTAAGTATTATGGGCTGATCGCTTATTGGCCCGGAAATAAGGGCAGTAATTTCACCTGACTGACCATTTGCAGAACTGCTTACTGTTGCCGGTGCAAGTCCGGGCATATCCTGAGCCTGACCTGAGGCATCTGTAAGCTCTACGGTGAAGGCCTGGTCACTGCCGGATCTGTCAGCCAGAAAATGCGAAAAGGTCAGGAACATAAGGGAGCCAATAATCAATATGTGCAGCAGTAGTGACACTCCCCAGCCGATAGCAGAGAATTCTGCGCTGCGTAAGAAAAGGTTCTTCTTAGATTTCTTTTCACTCTTTTCCATTGGCAATATAGACCGGGTTGTTATGAAGAAGTAATATATAAAAAGTAATAAGTAACAAGTAACAAGCTCAGGATTCGGCCTTTGGCCGAGACTAATTCAAACGCAGGCAAATCCTGCTTAAAACAGACTCGCCAAAGGCGAAACCTTAACTTATTTCTTGTTACTTTTTACTTCTTTTGTTGTTATCAGGATAAGCGACTGCACAGATTTTCAATGGTATCTGTGCCCATCCATAATTCGTAGAGTATATCCTGGAAACTGTTGGTTGCCGCTACTGTGCAGGGAACATTAGCAGGGGCCGCATCTCTGGTCTGAGCTGCAAAAACGCCGGACACTTCATCGGAAAGGCCAGCGGCTTTCATTCCCTCAAAGTTTAGTACACTGCCGTGCACTGGCATTAACAGGCCGCTACCGGCTATTATCTGCTGATGGCGAAGTATCAGAAGGTTGCGAATGACATCTTCGATCAGTTGATTTTCTTCCTGGTTACGCATAGCCAGTACTACAAATCCGCCGGTAATGCTCGAACCGCTGCGTGAGCCGGGTAAGCAGGCCATGCCGCAACTATCGCCCAGAGCTTCTTTATAGGTATTCATGGCACCAATGCCATCAATAGCCATAACACAGCGTTTCTGGGCGAAAAGATTGACCTGGGCCTCTTTACTCAGACGAGGTACGATACCTTCTGCCACCTGCTTCTGGATAAATGCCATAGCAGTTTTGATAACCGGCATACTCTCGGTATTTATCTTACCGTAACCATCAAATAATTCGCCGCCAAAACATGACACCAAAGCAGCGAAATGACTAAAGCGGGGAATGATCTGGAAGCCAAATCTGCCGGGCTTTACCGTTTGGCGAGCTATCTCGAGTAATTGATCCCAATGCCATTCACCGGCAGGGATACTAAGCCCTTTTTCTGCCAGCATATCCTTATTATAGTAAAGGACCATCGGCGATATGCCGCAGGGTATGCCGGTAAGTTTGCCATTTACCGTAAATTTACTTCTGAGCTTCTCGGGAATATTCACATCACTTACCAGAGCAGGTGAAAATGGCTTGAACAGCTCTGGCTGATCCCAGACACATCCTGCATATTCAAAATTACAAACCAGAATGTCTGCTCCGCTGGTTGTGCCAGAAGACAATTGTGTCAGGGCTTCGGGCTGACGCATATCAACTATGCTTATCTGGGTTCGGTGTGGCAGCAGCTGCTTGTCAGATAACTTACGGAATAATCTGGCCAGTAAGGAACTACTGCATGCTATTCTCAGGCTGGGAGTCAGATCCCTTTTTATGGTCACAATGGCGCTGCGACGATCCCGTCGAGTTATAAGTCCTTCTTGCTCAATATGTTGTAATGCAGTTCGTACTGTCGCCCTTGAAGCATTGAACTCGATAGCGATCTGTCGTTCTGAGGGTATCTTCTGACCTGGCCGCAGTTCTCCGCTGGATATCTGGCGACGAACTTCCTCGGCTATTTGTCTGTGAATTGGCATAGCCTTTGATTCTGGCATAATAATAACTCCTTGTCGTAATTTGAGAGTGATTTACACTTTTTGTTCCATCCATGTTCAATAAACCCTTATCAGGGCCTACCTTTTATGATTTTATTAAATAGCAGGCTAAAATCAACCGAATTTTAGGGAAAATCTTTGCAAACCAATAATTACCCGCCCAAAACCGATACTTTTGTAAAAAGTTCAGCGTCCCTAAGAGTTCAGCGTTTGTAAAAGTTTCCCGAACTTGCTTCGGGGCTAATTCTTTCTGTAAGAGTTCAGCGTTTACGCTGCTAATTCTTTCTGGCAGGATATACCGCTCGACTACTCGCTGGATCTTTATCGCAGTTTAAGTTTATCAGATATGCAATTGTTGCTGTTTAACCTTCCCGGCTCCGGCTGGTTTTAGATTTAAGTTTTTTAATTAATCAGCCTAGAGTCCCGAAACAGCATCGCGAGCGCAGCGAGCCTTAGGAGCACCTCAACAGTGAAACCATTACCTTTAACTTTTAATTTTTCACCGTAATTGCGTGAACAATTACGAAATATTCAGTTCCGGAACAGGTTGCCGACATCAGGATTATTTCGTTCTGTCGATGCTATCTCGAACATTTGTCTGGTTTTATAATTTATCATATTAGCCACCAGATTGCTGGGGAACATCTCAATAGCATTATTGTAATCCAGCACCGCAGCATTAAAGGCCCGACGCGAGGCTGAAAGCTGCTCTTCGATCTCATTTAATGAACCCTGGAGCTGTAAAAAATTGCTACTTGCCTTCAGGTCAGGATATTTCTCCACCGATACCATGATCCGGCCCAGCATATTATCCAGCTCTACAGCCTGATCGCTGGTCAGGGTGCCGGACATGGCTTTGGCTCGCATCTCAGTTACTTTTGTCAGAGTTTCATTTTCATGGACCATATATCCCTTTACTGTTGCTACCAGATTGGGGATCAGGTCAAATCTCTTTTTCAGCATAACATCAATACTCGAATAGGCATTTTCCACCATATTCTTTTTGCCGATCAGAGAATTGTAAACAGCTATAAAAATGATCAATATGAAAGCAATAATACCTAAATAGATCGCCATAATTATGATCTCCGGGGGGCTGGAATGTCTTGTTTTGCAGTTAATTCTAAAAACTCAGTCCTGATCTACATCGGTACTTGCCTGAATACCGAGATAAAAAAACAGGGCATGAAAGTCTCTTAAACCTTCATGCCCATTATAATCGACCAGTTTGGGTTAATCACTGCAAAAAAACATTAATGTTTATGATCGCGGCAAACTCAGGCCAAACCTAATCTCTGAGTTATGCCTGAACCGTATTTTTTATCGGCCCGGCTGAAATGCTCTATCATTTTCTTTTGTATCTCTACCGGGGCTTTTTTCAGACTGCCCACTATATTATCCATGAGATGATCCTGCTGAGCCGGGCTCATCAGCCGGAAGAGATTACCCGGCTGAACATAATCATCATCAACCCCGCGTTTCTGCTCATAGCGGGCAGCATCACCCTTGATCTTCATGGGCGGTTCGGCCACAGATGGGTCGGCCTCAGGACCGCCAAAGCTATTGGGCTCATAATTCACCGAATCGCCGCCATTATCATCACAACGCATCTGACCATCTCTCTGATAATTGCAGGCTTTTGTCGCATGCGGGCAATTCACCGGCAATAACTCGTAATTTGTACCCAGACGATATCGCTGGGCATCGGCATAGGAAAAGATCCGGGCCTGGAGCATTTTATCTGGCGAGAAACTTATGCCCGGCACAACATTGCCCGGCGAAAAGGCCGCCTGCTCGATCTGGGCATAATAATTTGTACAATTGCGGTTCATTTCCAGGGTGCCAACCTGGATCAGCGGATAATCGCCATGTGGCCAGACCTTGGTCAGGTCAAACGGGTTCCAGCGATAATTGTCAGCGTCTGCTTCGGGCATGATCTGCACATATAGCGTCCAGGAGGGGAACTGACCTTTGGCTATAGCATTGAACAGCTCTTTGGCATGATGATCCGGACAACTGCCAGCCAGCATATCAGCTTCGGCCGGGGGCAGGCACTTTATGCCCTGATTGGTCTTAAAATGGAACTTTACCCAGTATCTTTCATTTTGAGCA
>JAFGDI010000385.1 GCA_016932145.1 Sedimentisphaerales bacterium | reverse complement strand
TGATATTTCATTGATTTTTTCACCGTTTGAAAATAGAATCTAACGGAATAAAGTTTAGTTTTGAAAAAAAAACCGCATAAATAGAGAGTACCGATGACATTTACCTATATAGGCGAAAGCGTTCATGCCTCAATACCCAAGACGGGCAAAGCCATGCGAGAGCTGGCTGGAGCCGGTCCGGAGGCATTTGGGCAGGCCAGTGGCTCACTGGATTATATCATATCATTAATAAAGGACCAGGCATCGGCCGGGGCGGCATTTATTGAGGTTAATGTCGATGAATTTGTCAGCGAGAGTGTTTCTCTGGCTATCGAACAGATGCAAAGATATGTTGAGCTGGTGGCAGTTCATGGTCAGGGCGTTCCTGTTTGCGTTGACAGTAGTAATGATGACATATTGCGTGCCGGTCTGGAGAAATGGTACACCCTCAATACCGGTATTGTGCCGATGCTCAATTCGGTAAAGACCCATACCGCAGACCTGGTATTACCCTGGCGTAAGGAATATGCCTTCAAGTTCATCGGTATGTTATCGCCGGAAGTGCCTCTGGGGGTAACTCTCTGGCAGGATATTCATGCTATGGCCCGCGAAATATATGATAAGGCAGTGGCTCAGGGTTTTACCGCCGATGATATTTATTATGATACCATGGTATTCCCGCTGGCGATCGATATGCCGATGATGCCCGGCGATACCGGCTATACCTATAATACCATGCAGGCGGTTAAGGCTATTATGACCGACCCTCACATGACCGGCGTGCATACTTCGCTGGGGCTGTCCAATTGCGTGCAGAATTTGCCCGGGCGCAAGCTGGGCGTTTGCCGGGCTTATCTGGAAGTGGCCGCTAAATATGGTCTTGATGGTGCTATTGTTAATATGTTCCATCAATACAGCAGTAAGCCGGCGGACCCGGACCTGGTTGAGCTGGTTGAACGATTTGCCGCTCTGGACGGTTCGGCTGAAAATACCGATCAGGCGATGATGGCCATGGCTGATTTCTGCCAGAAATGCAGATGATCGCGGGGCGATGCTTTATCTTTTACACAAATTCAGGCTTGTATGAATAATATCAGAAAATATATAAATGAACATATTGAGGCGGTTTATTATCTGTCGGAAAATTGTACCGATGATATTATCGCTATTGCCAATGTCATAATTGAAAGTATCGGTAATGGCGGTAAGCTGCTGATCTGCGGTAATGGCGGTTCGGCTGCCGATGCTCAGCATATTGCTACAGAGCTGGTGTGCCGGTTTACTCGTAATCGCAGGGCTCTGGCGGCTCTGGCTCTTACCTGTGACACCTCGGCGCTGACGGCAATACCAAACGATTTCGGCTATGATATCGTTTTTTCCCGGCAGGTTGAGGCTCTGGGCAAGCCCGGCGATGTTCTGCTGGCTATTTCTACCAGCGGCAAATCGGTCAGTATTGTCAAAGCCGCTGAGCAGGCCAGGCAGATGGGTATGAAGGTCATTGCTTTTACTGGCATACCCGAAAGTCCGCTGCAAAAGATAGCTGATCTCTGCTTCTGTGCCAATTCTACCGTAACAGCCATTACCCAGGAAATGCACCTGATCGCCTATCATATTATCTGCGATAAGGTCGAAAGTAAATTCGCCCAATGAGCGTATGGTTTGCTTTGCCCGCTAACTGACCGGCAGGTTTTTACCTGTCGTTCTTATAGCCGCTTTGACTGCTGAACTGCCGATGAACCTTAGTTTTTCCGCCAGAGCATTACACGAAAACTTATCTGCGATCAATTGCTGAGCGATACTGGCTGTCTCGATCCTTTCCTGCGGGTTCTGGTCCAGATAATAATGCAATATCTTTTCCAGTTCACTGTTATGGCAGAAGCGCGGCATAATGTTCTGAGGCAGGTCATTGAGCAGGGCATTACTCTCGCCCGGATGATTTTCTTTCAATATGGAAAAAGCACCGCAGGCTATGGTATCTAGTATGCTGTAATTGTTATTGCCATCGGCATGGACCACTACTTTACAGCGAACTATCTCCCGGGCCATGAGCTTGTTGTAGCCGGCAAAGGCCATAGTGCTGGCGGCGAACTGCTCAGACTTATCCCAGTATTTGCCCATAATACGGAAGTTCCATTTATGCTTGCGGCTCAGATACGATAATCTGCGTACCAGCTCAGTTTGCATAACACTTATACGCAATTCATTATTGATGAAGTCTGTTAATTGTTCTCTGGGGCCTTTGAGCGTGCAATTAACGCTGATCTCTGCCAGTTGTAGAAGTTCCTCCGCCGAATGATACTTCTGGCTTTCCTGGTCATTGGCTATCTGCCGGGCCATGGCTTCCAGATAGGGCCGCAGTATATCCAGATTCTTCTGGTCTAACTGCGGTAACGGGTCAATATAGTTAAAGGCAACCGCAATATCAATATCCTGTTCTGTGCTGCTGGTCTTTTGGAAATATTGATTATACCAGGTAGCAGGTGGTATATAGCCAGGCCACAGAGCCTGCTGGTCAATGTCAATTGTGTCAGCAGATATTCGCTGCTCTGATTGATTGAATATCAGGCGATAATAGGGTATGTCATCGGGAATATACAGTTCATCACGCGTGGCATTGACCGAGAATACTTCATTGATATTTTCATTCTGATAAAATTCGGTAAGCAGATCCCTGTCGCACTTGGCCAGTAATTTTTCACTCAGGCCGGGTATTTCAAATATGCAGGCATCTATACCCTTTTCTGTCAGGGCCTTGCCCAGATTGATAGCCATATTGCGCATATAGCTGGTAAAAGGCAGCATAATAGCACAGCGTCGCGGAGAGCTATGGCCGGGCCGGGCCTTAAACCGCCAGCAGAAATATTGCCCTGGCTCTCTGGCTGGTGGTGTCATATTGACAATTTCCTTATAGGGTGCAGAAAAATGCTCGCAGCTCTTGCGATATTCATTTGTAGATTCTAAAAAATTCTTATTGTCATCACAATAGGTTGCATCTTTATAATGATCGAACCAGTCGATCATTATATCACTGCGCCCGCGGCAGTGTTTGCAGTGGATATATCTGTTATTGGTTAATGTGCCATAGAGACAGAAATTTTCATAATGACAACGCCGACCGCAATGAGGGCATTTAAAGCTGAAGCTGTAGATCGGGGTCGAGCGGGCGAAATCAAAACCTGTTTGTTCTATTTCATATTCTTTGGGCAAAAGCAGCAGATGATTAGAGAAGCTCGATATCTTATCATATATGCGGGCAAGTTTGTCATGGCTCATCTCAGTCAGATTAACCGCTCCGCAGCCGTTTTTAATATATTTCAGCCGGTCGGCTATCCGCCCGGTTTCAACGGCATAACGATAATCACTGCTGTCGGGCAGGGCAAACAGGGGGGTAAGCTGTATTCTGTGATACCAGCGTTTCATCGCCCACAATATGGATTGTTCAGCCGTTTCTTCGGTCTCGCTCCGGTCAGAGAACAGCAGATTGCCCTGTAAACTTATGCCCGCCTGATAGGTCAGGTCCAGTGCCTTTTCTATCTGCTCAACCGTAGTATTCTTTCTCATGCTCCTGAGTATATCGTTATGCGCACTTTCTATGCCGTAGCTGATCAGATAGCAGCCGGATTCCTTGAGCATGGCCAGCATTTCGGTATCAACGCTATCGACCCGCAACTGGCCCATCCAGCGCAGGTGATATTGACTTATTCTCCGGCAAAATTCTACCAGCCGCTCTCTTTTGTGACAGAGCAGCTCATCAAGTACCAAAAGCCCGTTAACATTATAACGGTCGATAAGATACTCAACTTCCCCAAAGAAATTATCCAGATCACGACTGCGGTATTTGTTCCCTAGCGGATGATAGCAGAAACGGCACTGATAAGGGCATGACCTGCTCGAGATTACCGGGATTATGCGCGGCTCATCATAAACATGCATATTGGTTGTGTCGCTGGGCAGTTGCATATCAAGATAACGGTCCAGTTCAAAGCCTTCATAGTCAGGCATCGGCAGTTGAGATATATCAGCTATTGCCTGCCGCGCCGGTGTCCGGACTATTTCATTTTGCCTGTTCCTGAAGATCAGCCCGTTCACTTGCGCTGGGTCTGTGCGACTGACCAGAGCCCGGGCCAGTTCTACTATGGTCTGATCTCCTTCGCCCAATACGCCGCAATCGACACTGAGATTCTCAAAGATCAGCTCCGGCTCACAGGTTATCAGCCCGCCCCCGACTATGGTCATGATATTAGGATCATGTTTTTTAACAAGGCTCAGAATATTGTTGATTATATTGAAGTGTACTACCAGTCCGCCGGTGCAGACTATATTGATATTATGCTCATCCAGTGTCCGGCAGATCATTTTTTCATGATCTTCATTGGGATAATGGTTCAGATTAAGACACCAGACCGAAAACCCCGCTTTTTTCAATGATGCTGAGATAGAGGCCAGACCGACCGGGAATTCATAATATACCCAGACCGGGCTGTACTTTGGTACGATTATAAGAAAATTCATGCAAAACCTCTGCTTTTATTATGATTATAAATGCTGATGCCTCTCTTTAATCTTATCGTTACTAAAGCCGAAATTTCAATAGTAAAAAAAAGTTAAGTCTGTTTTTTTGCTTTTTATCCTGACAATAAGACCTTTTTATAATTATTTATTATTTTTATAGTGAATGAAACACTACAGATGGTGTTTTTATTATGCCGTAACACAATTGTTTGTCAATGAGAATTTGCCGCGGAAGTTTTTATATATACAACATTTATACTTGGCGATAGTAATAGTGACTGGTATAATCTTCTTACAGACATACCTGTTTATACAGCAATACACAACAAAACACCACAACAGAGATTTAGCCCATGAGTCGGATCATATCAACTGAGCTTGCCGACCTGCTTATGCAGGCTAAATATTCTCCGTATATTAAGCGAAAAGCCCAGTTAGAAGCCTGCCAGAAGCTCCTACTGCTGATCGCGCCGGGTAAGAGCTATCCTTTTGAGTTCGTTCGGACCACTCTGACAGGTTACCGCCCGGAAAAGACCTCCCGCAAAGATATAGAAGACAATAAGTTACTGAGCTATGATACTCTGGTCAATGATCTGGTCGCCTACTGTGAAGAGCTCAGTAAAAATATGAATATCCCGGCTCAGGAGATGACCGGCAAACATT
The DNA here is from genome assembly GCA_016932145.1 of Sedimentisphaerales bacterium. GTDB lineage: Bacteria > Planctomycetota > Phycisphaerae > Sedimentisphaerales > SM23-30 > JAFGDI01. Next base: position 236 of record JAFGDI010000385.1, on the reverse strand, counting down.
ATACCGTTGAATCGCTGGCCAAAAAGTACCGCGTCTGTAGTAAGACTATAAGGCGATGGCGTGATAAGGGGCTGGCCGGTATATACTTAATCTGTTCTGATGGCAGGGCCCATCTGGTTTTCTCTGAGCCGATAGTTAATCACTTCATCGCTCTGCACAATGAACAGATAGTCCGTTCGAGCGAGTTTACCCGCTCTTCCGATCACGACCGCCGGCAAATGCTCGACCGCCTGAGC
>JAFGDI010000384.1 GCA_016932145.1 Sedimentisphaerales bacterium | reverse complement strand
CGAGTTCGCCGACGGTAGTGCCGGTATATTTCAGGTGGAGTTTACCATTATTGCCAAAAGTGCCGATAACAACAGCTTCGACATTTTCGCTGGCGAACAGTGTTAAGGTTTTATCAATATTGGCCGGCGGAACCGCCAGAACCATTCTTTCCTGGGCTTCAGATATCCAGGTTTCGGTATAAGACAGACCATCATATTTGAGAGGGATCTTATCGATATCAACTATGACGCCAAGTTCTTCACCCATTTCGCCCACAGCGCTGCTAAGTCCGCCAGCACCGCAGTCGGTAACGGCATTATATAGTTCCATATCTCGTGCCTGAAGCAGAGTGTCGAGAACTTTCTTTTCGGTAATAGCGTTACCGATCTGAACTGCATGGCTGAAGAGGTCTTCATGTTCGTGGGTCATTTCTCCGCTGCTGAAGGTAGCCCCGTGAATACCGTCACGACCTGTGCGGCCGCCGACAACAACAACCAGGTCTCCTTCTTTAGCCTTGCCAAAGCATTTATCTTTGGGGATGATACCAATATTGCCGCAGAATACCAGCGGGTTGCCCAGATAGCGTTTATCGAAATGTATCGCGCCGTTGATGGTAGGGATACCCATGCGGTTGCCGTAGTCACGAACGCCGCCGACAACGCCTTTCATGACGCGTCTGGGGTGTAATACGCCGCTGGGCAGGTCTTCGAGTTTCATATCAGGCTCAGCGAAGCAGAAGACATCGGTATTGGCGATGGGCTTAGCTCCCAGTCCGGTGCCCATGGGGTCACGAATGCAACCGCCGATACCAGTGGCAGCGCCACCATAAGGCTCGATAGCTGATGGGTGGTTATGCGTTTCGACCTTAAAGCAAACGCCAAAGTCATCATCGAATTCAACTACACCGGAGTTATCGACAAAGACAGATATGCACCATGGTTTCTTAAGCTCATTAGTGGCTTTGGCCAGATAAGACTTCATCATATTATTGATGACTTCCTTATTGAGCTCTTTGCCAGAGTTGTCAATTTCGGTAAGTTCGATAGTGCCGCGGAAGGTTTTATGGACACAATGTTCAGACCATGTCTGGGCGATCATTTCCAGTTCGATATCAGTAGGGTCGCGGTCTATGCTGGTGTAATAATCCTGAATAGTCTGCATTTCGCGCATATCAAGGAAGAGGTCGCTTTTTTTGCTGAGTTCGAGCAGTTGTTCGCCTGATAGTCCTCTCAGTTTTATCGTAGTAAGTTTGAGTTTGTAAGGTTCCACATGAGGGCAGGGCGGTTCTTCGGTATTATTGAAAATAACCTCTTCGATACAGTCATTAGCAAGTACTCTCTGGGCAATAGTTTTGACCTGATCATCAGAGAGAGAACCGAAGATGAAGTATTTTCTGCCAGTGCGAACGCTGGCGGCGTTAATGCCCATATCAGCGATAGCGGTCATGGTAGAGAATGCTACCGGGTCGGTTACGCCTGGCTTGAGATGCACTTCGACTATGCTCACTGGTTCAGCTGATTCAGGAGCGTCAGAGTTGCCCAGAAAATATTGCTCGGCAATCGGGTCAGTGAGCAGTTCAGAGGCGATTCTGTTAAGCCCATTATTGTCGGAATCAGTTTCAATGAGAAAGACACGAACAGAGCGTACAGTTGTTGCGCCATTGATGCCTAATTGTCTGATATTAGCCAGTATATCGTTGCCATGCACATCCGGGAACCCGGCTTTGCTTGATACTTCTACTCTTTTTATCATTCGGGAAGTTCCTTGCGTTGTAGTTTTAATTCTACTAATTCATTTCTCTTAATGCGGGCATCAGCCAGCATTTTTTCAATTTCATCGCCATTTTTTGCCTTGAGTTGGTCTCTTAAGACAGAAAGGCTTTTGATCATTTTATCAATGGATCGAGCCACATTAGTGGGGTTGGTCATGAGTATATCTCGCCAGACATTTTCCGGTCCAGAGGCAATACGGGTGGTGTCGAGAAAACCCTTGCCGCAGTATATGATCTGCTCCAGGTCGGAAATGTTCACCAGAGAAGAGGCGATAACATGGGGCAAGTGGCTGATCATGGCCACGGTTTGGTCATGTTTTTGAGGAGATATTTCGATAACCCGCATATTGAGCTTTTTCCAGACCTGTTTGACCAGTTCGACGGCTGCGGGGTCAGAATCGTCAGATGGCGTGACAAAACAGAACGCCCCTTCAAACAGGTCTGCCCTGGCGAACTCTATGCCTTGCTGTTCTGAACCTGCCATAGGGTGTGAGCCGACAAAACGGGCGTGATTGGGCAGATGTTTTTTAGCCCATTTATGTATTTCGGATTTGGTACTACCAACATCGGTTACAATGCAATTTTGGGGGAGGAAATCCGCTATCTGTTTCATTTGCCCGGCGAAAGAGCTGATTGGGCCTGCCAAAACCACCATATCTGCGGAGGTTACAGCCTGTTCAGGTGTCTGGCAAACAATATCGACGACATTATTGTCTTTAGCGAAATCCCTGGTGCTTTGCGACCTGCTCCACCCGGTCCGGATAACTGGATTTTCGGCTGAATCAAGGGCCAGAGCCAGAGAACCGCCGATAAGGCCTAAACCTAGTATGGATATATTGTTTAAGTTGTTTGTTTTCAATGTATTAAGTGTGTCCTGTTGGTGTACACATAAAGTGATAATGATAAGGGAAAAGGGATTAAAAGTCAATTTTTTTCTTGCCTGAGGCGAATTTATAAGATACAATTAGCAGCCGGAAAAAAAGAAGAAAAACCGAGCACCCCAGTAGTATAACCTTCACTGGGGATTATTGTTATATAGGGCTTGAAGTTTTCAGGACTTCGTCCGCAAGTTGTAAGTTCGCCTGACAGATGTGATTATGGATGGCATGGTATGAGTCAGGGGACATTTAGTATATAATACTAAGGTTGCAGAATTTGAGGGAAAAATGACAAAGAAGAAACAGGCCAATGGAGCCTCAGAATTAGCCAGTGTGGTAAATTATCTTGAATTTGAAAAGCCTTTGGCTGCATTAGATAAGCAGATACGAGAGCTGAGAAGTCTTCAGTCGAGTCGTCAGGATACCGATTTTGGCCCTGAGATTCGTAAGCTGGAAGCTAATTTGGTAGCCTTGACCTCCAAGGTGTATCAGAATTTGAGTGCGTGGGAGACGGTTCAGGTAGCTCGTCATCCTAATCGCCCGCTGTTGCCTGATTATCTGGAAATGATCGTAAAAGACTTTTGTGAGCTGCATGGCGACAGGTTTTATGGCGATGATAAGGCCATTGTTGGTGGTTTTGGTCATATAGGTCATGAGAAGGTAATGGTTATCGGACATAACAAGGGCCGGAACACGAAAGAGAAAGTAGCCTGCAATTTTGGTTGTGCTCACCCGGAGGGGTATCGCAAGGCACTGCGTCAGATGAAGATGGCGGAGAAGTTTGGTTTGCCGGTGGTGTGTTTTATTGACACTCCAGGGGCATATCCTGGTATTGGAGCCGAAGAACGCGGTCAGGCCGAGGCGATAGCTGTTAATCTGATGGAAATGTCACGGTTACGCACCCCGGTTATCTGTATCGTTATTGGCGAAGGTGGTTCTGGCGGTGCTCTGGGTATTGGCGTGGGCGACCGTTATGCTATGATGCAGTATGCGTGGTACACGGTAGCATCACCAGAGGCCTGTGCTGCGATATTATTCAAGGATGGTACTCGTGCAGCTCAGGCGGCAGAGGTACTGAACCTTACTTCTAAGAAGATGAGCGATCTGAAGATAATAGATGATGTTATTGCTGAACCTTTTGGCGGTGCCCATCGTAACCCGCATGAGGCGGCCCATAATATAGAGAGTTATATCACCCGTACTATCAGGCAGTTGCGTCGGATGGACATGGACACTATGCTGGCCAGGCGTTATGAACGCCTGATGGGTATGGGTCAGTTTGACTTTGCTCAGCCGGTGCATAATGATGTTGAAGTGGTGAGTGCAGTAGATATAATAGCGACCAGTGCTCCGCGAAAAGCCAGAGTAACAAATTGATATTATTGCAGGAAAAGAGATAATTAGCATGTGAAATTGAAAGGTTAATATGTTGATCCCGGCATATTAACCTTTTTTCATGTTGTCGAAGTGAGCTGGCTCAGGGAGGAGTCATCTTGCAGTTTAGTTTTATTTTAACGGAGAGGCAGGGATTTAAGCCGGGCTGAACGACAGTATCGGTAGAAAATGATGGATAATTTGTTCGGACCGGTTTTTTTTGTGTGGGGCGGTCATTTAAGGGCATTTTGTGTTCATAATCCTTTTCGTTATAGCCTGTTGGTTACTATAATCATATAGCAGTGACAGGTCAGCAGGCAGTATTAGAAAAATAAACAGAGAAAGGATTATGTTTATGTCCAGATTAGTTATGATCTCGAATCGTTTACCAGTGAGTGTAAGTAAGGACGAAAGCGGCAGTTTGGTTTTTTCTCGTAGTGTAGGTGGGGTAGCTACGGGAATAGCATCATTGTCAGAGCCTCAGGAGCGTCTCTGGCTGGGTTGGCCGGGTATAGTATCTGAGCAGTTAAATGACCAGGAGCGATTAGAGATTATTTCTCATTTACAGCATGAGGGATGTGGTCCGGTATTTCTCAATGCCAAAGAGGTGAATGAGTTTTATGATGGTTTTTCCAATGAGACGATCTGGCCCTTGTTCCATTATTTTGCCTCACGGTCAAAGTTTTCACAGGAACATTTTGAGACATATCGCCATGTGAATCAGTTATTTTGTGATAAGATAATCAGTTATCTGGAGCCAGGAGACAGTATCTGGGTGCATGATTATCAGTTAATGTTATTGCCCAGGATGATCCGGGAGAAAGTGCCAGATGCCCATATTGGTTTTTTCCTGCATATACCATTTCCATCATTTGAGCTGATAAGGCACTTGCCCTGGCGAGTAGAAATATTGGAGGGTATATTAGGGGCAGATCTGGTTGGTTTCCATGAATATGACTATGTGCGTCATTTTCTCAGCAGTGTATATCGTATTACAGGTCATGATCATTATCTGAGTGAGTTGACAGTTCAGGATCGGCTGGTGAGGGTAGATGCTTTTCCAATGGGAATAGATTATAAGAAGTATTCCAGTTGTGGCGAGTTAGAGGAAGTGAAGGCAGCTATGCGTAATTTTCACAATAGTGAAGAGTGCAAGCTGATCATATCAATCGACCGTCTGGATTATACCAAGGGCATCTTACATCGGTTAGAGGCTTTTGATGCTTTTTTACGGGAAAATCGAGAGTATATAGGCAAGGTGTCACTGATAATGGTTGCTGTGCCATCGCGAACAAATGTTCCTGAGTATATGGCTTTGAGGGAAGAGATCGAGCGTTCAGTGAGCAGGATAAACGGTAATTTTGGTACAATAAACTGGACTCCGATCCAGTATCTATACTGTTCCATGGCCTTTAGTGAGCTGGCGGCATTGTATAATGCAGCCGATCTGGCATTGATAACGCCGTTGCGTGATGGAATGAATCTGGTAGCTAAAGAGTTTATTGCCTGCCAGACAGGTCGTGATAAGCAGGGTGTGTTGGTACTGAGTGAAATGGCAGGAGCGGCCTCAGAGTTGGGCGAGGCATTGATCGTAAACCCATTTGACCGGAGTATGCTGGTAAGTGCGATCAAAGAAGGTCTGGAGATGTTAGAGCCGGAAAAGCAAAGAAGAAACGCTCTGATGCAGACTCGTCTGTCGCGTTATACGGTAGGGCACTGGGCGCAGGATTTTCTGCGTCGTCTGGGTGAGGTAATAGAAAAGCAGGAGCATTCAGTGACTCGTCGATTCTCAAAGAAATATCGTGTAAATGCTAAGGGTCATTATGATTCGGCAGAGAAGCGGTTATTGCTTTTTGATTATGATGGTACGCTGATGCCGTTTTTCAACAGGCCGGAATTGGCCTGTCCGGATCAGGAGCTGTTAGATTTATTGAAGAAATTGGTATTAGATGTACGAAATGAAGTAGTGATAATAAGTGGTCGAGATCGCGCTACGCTGGAAGGCTGGGTGGGTCATTTGCCTTTATCAATGGTAGTTGAGCATGGCGGTTTCATAAGAGATCGAGAAGGGAACTGGCAATCGGCCATATCAGCGGATGATAACTGGAAGAATATAGTTCGGCCGATACTGGAGTTATATACGGATAGGACCCCGGGGGCGTTTATTGAAGAGAAGGTATATTCTCTGGTCTGGCATTATCGAAAGAGTGAACGAGATCTGGCCAGGTTGCGTACCCAGGAGATCAAGAATGCCTTATATACTATGACCTCAAATTTGAATATAGGGGTATTTGAGGGTAATAAGATAGTAGAGGTAAAAGACATAAGTGCTAATAAGGGTCATTCTGTGTCAAGTTGGGTAAATCGTGAAGACTGGGGCTTTATATTTTGTGCCGGCGATGATTATACAGACGAGGACATGTTTCTGTCATTGCCCGAGCGAGCTGTCAGTTGTAAGATAGGGTCAGGTCCATCAAATGCAGACTATCGACTTGACAGTCCGGCAGAACTGCGTGAGTTTTTGAGAATGTTAACAGGCGACGAGTAATCTGGTTGCCCTAATTCATGAAAGAGAGAAAGCCTCCCAATGAATAATCTTGATTATGGGATAATAGGAAATTGTAAGAGTGCGGCATTGATAGACAAGACCGGCAGTATAGACTGGTGTTGTCTGCCTGACTTTGATTCGTCTTCATTTTTTGCCCGGATACTGGATAAGGACAATGGTGGTCGTTTTGCGGTTGAAGCGTTAGGTGATTATAAGATAAGTCAGAAGTATATAGAAAAGACGAATATTCTGCTGACTGCATTTTCTGATGGTGACAATGCCTTTGAGCTGATAGATTTTATGCCCAGATTTCAGAATTCTGAGGGCAAGTATCATTGTCCGCCTGAGATCATTCGCTATATAAGGTTGGTAAAAGGTCAGCCCCGGGTTCGGTTTATATATGATCCGCGTCCGGTATATGCCCAGTATTTGCCCCAGGTAGAAGTGTTCGAGGATTTTGTTAAGCATAGTCAGACTCAGGGTGCATATGAATCGATATATATGTATAGCGATCTGCCCTTTGTTGCTTTAATTGAAGGTCAGCCGATAACGCTTACAGAAGATAGTTTTGTAGCAGTATGTTATAATCAGAAGTTGATCAAGCCGGATATGGACTGGGTACGGCTTGAGTTTGAGCGCACCAAGGTATATTGGATGGGCTGGCTTACCAAGACTACGGTAATGTCAAAATATCAGAAGGAGATAGAGCGAAGTTCTCTGGTCTTGAAGTTGCTGGCCAGTCAGAAGACAGGTGCTATACTGGCAGCGGTGACCACATCACTGCCAGAGACAATAGGAGAGGTGCGTAACTGGGATTATCGCTATTGCTGGATCCGTGATGCATCTATGACCATAAATATTCTGGTGCGGCTGGGGCATTATAATGTAGCCCATCGTTTTCTGGATTTTATACTTGATATAGTACCATTCAAAGATGAAAAGATACAGATAATGTATCCGGTTAATCATCGCCGCAGTATGGAAGAGAGGATATTGCCCTGGCTGGCAGGCTATGAAAATTCCAGGCCGGTGCGTATCGGTAATGCCGCCAGTTTGCAAAAGCAAAATGACATTTATGGCGTATTGCTTGATGTGATCTATCAGAGTCTGACATATTTTCGTAATACACTGAACAATAAAGAAGATATCTGGACAGTGGTAAGGACTCTGGCCCGTCATGTGGCAACGAACTGGGAGAGTCTTGATTCGAGTATCTGGGAGTTTCGGACCGATCAGAAGCATTTTGTATTTTCCAAGGTTCTTTGTTGGGTTGCTATGGATCGTACTTCGCGAATAGCTTATTTGTTTGACAAGAGAGATAAAGCCCGTGACTATGCGGTTTTGCGCGACAGGATAAAGGCCGATATTCTGGAGAAAGGGCGAGATCCGCAGACTAATGCGCTGGTGCAGTTTTATGGCGGCAATGTATCAGATGCCTCTAACTTGCTGGCGCAGCAATATGGTTTTATATCACATAAGGACCCGATATTTGTTAATACGGTAGAGCGGACCTATAAAGACCTCTGTCGTGATGGTCTGATGTACAGATATAAGACACCTGATGATTTTGGCGAGCCTAAGAGTTCTTTTACAGTTTGCACTTTCTGGATGATCAAGAGTTTGTATCTTATTGGTCGCCGGGAGCTGGCTCGTGATATGTTCGATCGTCTGCTAAGTTACAGTAACCATCTGGGTTTGTTCAGTGAGGATATTGATTTTGCGACAAAGAGATTACTGGGTAATTTCCCGCAGGGATACTCTCATATCGCCCTGATAGATACGGCCCTGACCATATCAGACAGCCCGCAGTGGTTCGTAGAATCAGAAGACTTTAAGCCCTGAGCAGGTAGTAGTGAATTCTGATCATTCAGAGCTATGTTCTGTTAACCTGTCATTGCACCTGTTGGAAATTATTGCTGGAATGTAAGAAGAATTATTCTGTAGTTAAATTTATTGATCAGTAATGAATATTTCTTGCATTAAGCTGGATAAACAGGTAAAGTTTTGGATGCAGATTGACAATAGAAGATAAAATTATAAGTAACCGTTCAAGGTTACAATTAAAAACTTGATGTATGCCTGGACTATGCTGAAAAGTGGTGAATTATGGACGATATTCGCTGGAAACAACGATTTGACAATTTTATCAGGGCTTATCGGGAATTTTCCGAAGCTGTGGCTTTGGCCGGGCAGAAAGAATTGACGAAGCTGGAAAAGCAGGGTCTGATCCAGAGTTTTGAATATACCCACGAGCTGGCGTGGAATGTACTCAAGGACTTTCTCACCGAGCAGGGCATTTCCGGTTTGATAGGTTCCAGAGACACGACCAGAGAAGCGTTCAGGCAGGAACTTGTCAATGATGGTGCGGTCTGGATGGATATGATAAAATCCCGTAATCTTACCAGTCATACCTACGACCAGAAGCTCGCCGATGAGGTTATTGATAAGATCGTCGCTGAATATTATGCTGAGTTTCGGTTATTCTATCAGGATTTTACCTGTCGTGAGAGTGCGGAATGAGGCAAGGCGATGAAAGATTTGGTCTGGCCCCCGATGTTATCGAACAGATAAATGCGGTATTTGCCAGATACTCGCAGATAGAAAAAGTGGTTATCTATGGCTCGCGTGCTAAGGGTAATTTCAAAAAAGGTTCGGATATTGATCTGACTATGTTCGGTTCTGACCTGAGCTATCAGTTTCAAGCCGATTTACTCGACGAGCTGGACGAGCTGTATTTGCCTTACCAGATAGACTTATCGGTGTTTGATAAGCTGGAGAATGTTAATTTGAAAGAGCATATCGAACGGGTGGGTAAGGTATTTTATAGTCGATAGTTTTAGAGTTTTTTCAGGTTGTGACAGTCCAGTCTGGCAGGTCTTTGAGTGATTCTTTGGCCTGCGTGCTTACGGGTATGTTCCATGTATCGAAGAATGGTGAAAGGTTGTGTCCTATCTCGCGGGAGAAGCGGATCAGCCATTGGTCCATTTTTTGCTGGTCTGTACGGGGTCTCTGGTTCTGGGGCAGGGCGAGATATTGGGTAAAGACATTGCGGAACGGTTGCCAGCCGAATTCATGCTGGAGCTGCATATACATGCCCAAAGCCACAAAAGGTTCGTCCTGCCAATAGCTGAAATCCTTGTTGTGTTTGACGAAAGCGGCGAAATTATCGGCGATGAACTTTTTATTGCTGCGGTCGCAGACCAGCGGGGGAATGCTGCAGACCTTATCATAGACATAAAGAGTGAAGAGATTGACGGTTACTTCGCCGGTGCCGGCGAAAGTCCAGTCTGGGTTCTGATGATTATGGCCCAGCTCATGATACAGTCCCCACTGACCGGCGAGCAGTTTATCTTTATTGACGAGTATTTCATATTGGTCTGAATGGGTCATGATCGGATAGCCAGAATGCATATAACCTACGCTGATCTGGACATCTGGCACAATGCGTTCGGGGCTGGGCCGATTGGGGGAAATGCCAGCCAGTTCGGCGCAGGCATCGAGAACTTTATCCCAGGTGTGCATGAGAGCTTCGGGATCATTCAGATTGCGCAGGTAATCGGATGGCACGGAGATAATTACTTTATCGGTTGCCAGTTCTCCCCAGGGAGCTGGGTTTTGTCTTATCTGTTGCCATTGCTGGTTTGTAGTCTGGCCCAGGACGAAATAAGGGGCTTGAACAGCGTTAGAGATAGTTATATCGATTTTGCCGCCTGCTATTCTGCCGGGCACTTCGATGTAGATGAGTCCACCAAAGGCATTAGCGGCGATATTGTTATTATCTTTGAGCAGGGTGGAAGTGCTGATCTCGGGCATTCTGGCCCATTTGTCATGTTGCCATATGGTGTCGGTATGACAGCCGATACGAACCTTGATCTGTCTGGTATTAAATCCATCTGGCAGAGAGATGTGTATTGGCTCGCCGGGCCGGGCATAAAGGCCGGTGCTATGCCAGCGTGGGGTGGTAAGGTCAATGGTAATGGTCTTGGTGACTGTCTGGGCATCGTCAGCAACATTGCCGGGAAATGTCGCGGCAGCCGGGTGGGCCTGGATCTTGTTGGCTGGTGTATTTCTGAGCCGGATGAGTTCCTGACTGAGTGCAATGCGGTTATGCAGGTCGTTCAGGGCGACAGTTGCTTGCAGAGTTGGATAACAGGTTGCGTTTAAGTTGCTGAGTCTGGGCAGGAATAACTGGTCTGATTCAGGCAGGTTTCTGATCGCCTCGACAATGGTATAGCAAATCTGCTGAATTTGAGGACGGTTATTGCTCTTATTATCGATCTGGTCCAGGGCGTTTGAGGCATTGAGCCGTTCTGAGGGGGTAGAAATAAGGAAGCCATTATTCGAGGTTGGTTCGACAAAGCCATCAGCGATAACTAATCCCGCTTTTGCCAGCAGGCAATTAGCAGGCAGGTCAGTTGCCAGTTTCAAGTCGGGATGGAGTTGTTGCCAGCCCCAGCCGGTGGCAGCAGTGATCAGGCCGCCGCCATTGAGAATGAACTGTTCGAGTGTGGGCAGGTCGTTAGCTTTAATGTCATAGCTATTGATTATAAGGACATTGCAGTTGCCGGTATTATCTGGCATTGCATCACAGACATCAAACTCACTGTTTAAGGATTCAAGCAGAGCGAGATTGTGACAGATGCCGACTTTGCTGGCCGGGCTCTTACTTGACCATATCATGCAGTTGTTCAGAAAAGCTCTGGTGTCGGCTTTGTTAAGGTGGTCAGGGTTCAAATAGCCATCATGGCCAAAAACGACGATGCGACCTTTACCGTAAGTGGCAGCGGCCACGAGCGGGGCAGAGACATTGTCGGCATTACCTGCGATAACGGCAAAGGCCTCAGGTCCGAAAACAGATATTGTGCCGGGTGAGCCGCAAACGGTGATCTCTTCGACATTTTTGTAGAAGAGATCAAGGTCTGATGTTGCTTGTGATCGAGCGGCTATCAGAAACAAAAGGGCCAGGGTGATACAAACACAACTTTTGGTAAAAGGTATTATTCTCATGATTGTTTCTCCTGCTGCTTGGGTCAGATATCGGATATCAAGTATGATAGTATTATATTTGGCGTTTGTTCCTGTTTCAATAGGATTGTTAAGGGCAGAGATAGGACAGTTGTTAAGGGGGGGATTAAGAGCTAAGGTTAGTAGAAATTATGCGACTGATGGTACTTATGTTACCTATAGTTTGCTCTGGTCAACCATTTGCAATTCTGCTTCGATCTGCTCTATACTTGGCAGGCTGGATTTCAGCTCATCGGGCAGGCAGTTGGTTAGTTGGAAATCAGAGACGCCGATTGGCTTATTGATGTCGCTGAGTGCGTATTCGACTACTACCTTGTCTTTGCCCTTGCATAGTAAGATGCCAATGGTTGGCTTGTCTTCTTTGCTGCGTAATTGCTCATCGACCGCCTTAATGTAAAAGTTGAGTTTCCCGGCATATTCCGGCTCAAATTCCGTTACCTTCAATTCGATAACCACATAACAGTGCAGTCGAGTATGGTAGAACAGCAGGTCGAGGAAGAAATCTCGCTGGCCAACCTGCAACTGAACCTGCTTACCCATATAAGCAAACCCGGCACCAAGCTCCATCAGGAATTTGGAGACATGCTCAATAAGGCCATTTTCCAGCTCTCGTTCGTTAAAATCACGAGCTAAGGTCAGAAAATCCAGATTGTACGGGTCTTTGAGTAGTTCACGAGCCAGGTCAGACTGCGAGGCGGGAAGTGTGTTTTCAAAATTGCTGATAGCCTTACCAGTGCGACCATATAAGTCGCTTTCGATCTGGACGGTCAAAACGCTGCGAGCCCAGTTATTTTCGATTGTTTTGCTTACATAAAACAGGGCTTGCTCGACGGTGGGGCATTTCTGGATGATGGTTACATTGTGCCCCCATGGAATCCGAGCTAATTGGGCAACAATCTGTTGCCCAATTAGCGAAGCAGCCTGCTTCGCTTTTGAATTTGTTTTTTTTAATTGTGAAACAGGCTGTTTCACAATTATATCCTTTTGACAATAAAAGAGATACAATTGTTTTGCATAGACAAGATTCCTGTAAGAAAACCCCTTTATATCAGGGAATTCCCCTAGTAGGTCCTTGCTTAATTGCTGAAGGAAGCCGCTACCCCATTTCGCCTGCTGCTGTTTTTGGACTATATCAGCTCCCAGTGACCAGTAAAACTCGATGAGGGCCGAGTTTACCGCAGTTGCCGCTTTAAGCTGCGATTGTCTGACTCGCTGCTTGATGTCGATTAGCCACTGGCGATATTGCTTGTCTGATAACAGTTCATTAACCATGTTATTGCCCCATGTAAATATCAGCTACTATCATAACCGTTTACAATATTACAGTATCAATGAACAAGAGGCAAGTAATAATCGTTCACACCCTTATTCTGATTTAATGGCAATGTGGCGTTAGAAGGACAGGCATTCCTCAAGCGTAACCGTTCACGACAAATAGTAGGACAGGCATTCCCGAAGCCAGTTCGGGACTTACAGCTTGCCTGTTACCTGGGTTCGACGAAGTCGAAAACCACATTTTCACACAATATAATTAGTAGTATTTGTCAGCTTTGCTGCCAATTCAGGAGTCAGGCAGGATGCCT
>JAFGDI010000383.1 GCA_016932145.1 Sedimentisphaerales bacterium | reverse complement strand
TTCTTATATTATAAGGCAAGACTAACTTTGTCAAGCGTTTTGGCCGCACTTTTTTTATAATTATTATATTTCGTGGACAAGACTACATAACTCAATACAAAACAATCACTTATGCGTAGTATGATTTTTATTCACATAGCTCTGTACCGCTTCTTCCAGATCTATATCATTTATATTGGCCAGTGTGCATAACCAGGCTATTACATCACCAAATTCTTCGATTTTGTTAGCACGGTCATTACCCGCCAGACCTGTAGCCAGCTCGCCAACCTCTTCTATAAACCACATAAATGTGGCGGCTGTACCTCTTTTACTATCAACTTCATAATACTTATCCTTTATATACTGCTGAAATTCACTTATTTGCATTTACTTTTCCTTTCCTTAGCAACATGGCACTATAGTGCAATTTAATTGTCCTGTAATATTAAAACTACATAAAAAAACAACATTTCGCGTTTTAACTTCAAAAAAAAGAGGTCTTTGTTTCATTATTTAATAAACTGCTTATTGTGAAGTCTTTATTTTCAAGTTATTATAGTAGCAACAATGTCCTTAAATTTATATATTTTTCACCCCCCTAAGGAGTTATTTGAATGAAAAAAGTCCTGTTTAGTATTTTCACATTGTTGTTTTCAACCTGTTTACTTTCCGGCCAGGAATACGCCAAGCTGCCAGCCGATCAGTATTTCTCTCAGTTTAAGCCGGTTCAGGCCCCACCGGCCGATAAATTATTGCTAGCCAAAGGCGATCGCCTGGCAATTATCGGAGATTCGATAACCGAACAGAAGATGTACTCAAGGATAATGGAGACCTATCTGACCGTATGTGTGCCTCAATACGAGATAACCTGCCGGCAATATGGCTGGGGCGGCGAAAGAGCCGATGGCTTCAGCAAACGGATGGCTAATGACTGTCTGAGATTCAACCCTACCCTGGCGACCACCTGCTACGGCATGAATGACCATCGCTACGAAACATATAAAGAAGAATATGGCAACCTCTACTATGAGCATTCAACCACTATTGCCAAAACCTTCAAAGAAGCCGGCGTAAAATTCGTGCAGGGCTCGCCCGGAACTATCGGAGTCAAGCCAGGCTGGAGCAAACCTGATTTCACCCCTGACATGATGAACCAGAGTCTGTGCGAGTTTCGTAATATCGGTATCAAGATCGCTCAGGAACAGAATGTTACCTTTGCCGATGTCTTTGTACCTATGCTAGTTGCCAGTTATGAGGCTAAAGCTAAATATAATGATCCCGACTATCAGATCTCGGGCAAAGACGGCGTACACCCTGACTGGGCGGGCCACCTGGTCATGGCTTATGCCTTCCTCAAGAGCTTCGGGATCGACGGCGAGATCGGTACATTTACTATCGACCTGAGCAATGGCCAGGCAACTGCCAGCGAAGGACACAACATAACCGCTGCTTCAGCCAGTGAATCAGTATCAGAAAGTCAGGGCCAGCAAAAGGTAAACTCTGAAGCTGAAATTACCATAACCAGCCAGCGCTACCCCTTCTGTGCCACCGGCGATGTCAGTTCATTTAAGACTATTCGCTCTGGCATGTCTCTTGTACCATTTAATGAGCAGCTCAACCGCCTTACCCTGAAGGTAACTAATTCCCGTGCCCAGAATTTCAAAGTGACCTGGGGTGAGCAAAGCAAAAGCTATAGCAAAGAACAACTCGAAAAGGGCATAAATCTGGCCGCTGACTTTGAGGTTAACCCATTCAGTGAGGCGTTCAAAGCCGTTGACGATGCCATAGCTAACAAGCAAGCATACGAAACCCGTCAGGTAAAGACCCTGTTCCATGGCGACGAGGGTAATTTCGATATGGAAGCCACAGTTGCCCTTACCGAAAGAGTACGCAACCAGCGAGCCGAAAGAGTCAGACAGGCATTCCACCCTGTCGTACATACCATAAGAATAGTATCTGAATAGTTTTCAATAACAGTGTTCAAATAGGGAAAGGTAAACAATGCAAACAAGCAAAAAGATCAATCTATGTCTGAGTGTTCTGATATTTTTTATCTGTAACACTCTCTCAGCCCAGAGTACAGGCACAATGAGCCTGGTACAAAATGGTAAAGCGGCCACTATTGTCGTTGATAATAATGACTTTACTGTCTGCCGGATCGCAGCTTCGTGTCTGGCCGATGATATTGAAATGGTATCGAATATCCGCCCGGAGATCAGTAATGACATAACCACAGTCAATGGCCCGGCAATTATCGTCGGTACTATTGGTAAAAGCTCGCTTATCGATGAGCTTATAGCTCAGGGCAAGATCAATGTTACAGACATAACTGGTAAATGGGAAACCTTTATCCAGACAACTGTTGACCAGCCTTATGCCAATATCAGCCAGGCATTGGTCATTGCCGGTTCAGACCGTCGCGGCACTGCCTTTGGCATATTTGACATATCTGAGCAGATAGGTGTCAGCCCCTGGGCCTGGTGGGCTGATGTCGCAGTCGCCCACAACGACTCACCGGCAATATCAACCGGCAGCACACAACAAGGTCCGCCATCAGTTAAATATCGCGGCATATTTATCAACGATGAAGACTGGGGGCTGCACCCCTGGGCACGAGATAATTATTCGCCGGAAGATCAATATATCGGTCCAAAAGTCTATGCCAGAGTATTTGAATTACTCCTGCGCTTGAAGGCCAACTATATCTGGCCGGCTATGCACCTGTGCACCAAAGGCTTTTATACCTTCCCGGAAAATAAGCATGTTGCCGATGACTATGCCATTGTAGTTGGCTCATCTCATTGCGAGCAGATGCTGCGAAACAATGAATGGGAATGGCGTCGTTATAGCAAGCCAGACGGTAATAAGCCTGGCGATTGGGACTGGTGCACTAACAGCGACACTATCATCGAGTATTGGCGCCAGCGAGTAGAATACACCGCCGGCTTTGAAGGAATGTACACTCTGGGTATGCGTGGTATTCACGATAGCGGCATGCCCTGCAAAGGTGCTGACAATCATCAGAAAATGCTGGCCATGCAAAATGAAATTTTCCCGGCCCAGCGCAAAATGCTCAACGATTACAATAAAGATATGTCCATGATCGGTCAGATATTCTGCCCTTACAAAGAAGTACTTGACCTCTATCGCTTAGGTATGAAAGTGCCAGAAGATGTCATACTTGTCTGGCCAGATGATAATCATGGCTACATACGCTACCTCTGCACACCGCAAGAGCAAAAACGCAGCGGCGGCTCTGGCGTGTACTATCATGTCTCATACTGGGGCGAACCGGAAGATTATCTCTGGCTCTGCTCTACCCCGCCAGCATTGATTTTAGAAGAAATGCTCAAGGCCTATGACTATAATGCCCGCAGTCTGTGGGTTCTCAATGTCGGCGATATAAAGCCGGCAGAAATTGCCATTGAGCTGTTTACTAATCTTGGCTGGGACATAAACTCTTACAGCCGCAACGATGGCCATAAGTCACTGGTTGACTCATTCTCTAAGTGGTTCGGCAGCGAAAGAGCACCGGAAATAGCTCAGATCATGACCGAATATTATCAGCTCGGTCAGGCTCGCAAACCGGAACACTCAACCAGCTATGGCATTGGCTTCAGTCTGAACGATAATGGCGATGAGGCTGCTCAGCGAGTTGGTCATTTCCAGCAACTCGACCAGAGAGCTACTGCGATCTATAATAACCTGCCCGATAATATGCGTGACAGTTATTATCAGTTAGTGCTGTACCCGGTGCGTTGTGCCGGGCTTATGAGTGCCAAGGTATTAAATGCCGCTCGCAGTGTACTCTATGCTAAACAGGGACGGGTAGTTGCTAATGACTATGCCAAAATGGCTAAGGACGCTTACGAACAGATAAAAACCGAAACTGAATTCTACAATAAGAAAATAGCTGACGGCAAATGGGACGGAGTAATGTGCTGGAACCCGCGTGATCAGCGAGCCTATAAAATGCCGCAGACTGCAACTGTTGACCCTGAAGCAGGTGCAGCTCCGGGCATAATACTCGAAGGTCAGGAAACTGACCTGATCGACTCAGGCAAAAGCGGAACACTTCCGCTTTTCAGTCAGTTTGCTCAGAACAGCTATTATTTTGACCTCTTCAATAAAGGATATTACCCCTTTGACTATAAGGTCGAACCTTCTGACAAATGGATAACCATTGACAAGAATAACGGCCAGGTCAGCAGTCAGGAGAGAATCGTCGTTTCAGTTAACTACGACTTACTGCCAGAGGGCAATTCATCTGGCGAACTGCTAGTCAAGGCCGGAGCTACTATCTCCAGAATAACGGTCAATGCCTATAAGCCAGAGGCCCAGCTAAAAGAAAAACTCACCGGCGTTGCCGTTGTGACTAATGGCTCTGTCACTATTGAAGCAGAAAACTTCAGTCGCAAGACATCCGGTAATGATGGTAGCTGGGAAACCATACCTCACCTGGGTATTAGCGGCTCTTCAGTTACTGTACTGCCAACAACAGCAGCAACTATCAGTGATGTTAATGCCCTGGAAAATAACAGCCCCTGTATGGAATATGACTTCTATTGCCATGAGCCGGGCGTGCAGCAGGTGCAGATCAATTGCCTGCCGACCCACCCTATAAATGCCGAGAGAGGACTTCGCTATGCAGTCGCTATTGATGACGGTGAAAAGAAGGTCGTAGCCTTTGATACTAAAGAATACGCACCCGACTGGAAAGTTAATGTTGTTAATGGTCAGGCTGTAACCAAAACCGAACATAAGGTCAGCTCTGTCGGCAAACATACTCTCAAGGTATGGATGGTCGATCCGGGTGTCGTACTCGACAAGATCATTATCAGCCAGAAGCAATAATTACTCAAATACTAACTATTAAAAAAAGAACCATGTCTGCCCCGAAAGCGACATGGTTCTTTTTTATTATTCTCACACTGACAGAATCGGCAGCAACACACGACATATTGCATTGTTCATATACTGATCAGATATTGCTATAGCC
>JAFGDI010000382.1 GCA_016932145.1 Sedimentisphaerales bacterium | reverse complement strand
GGGTAATAGAAAAACAGGGGTAAGTGTATAATGGACAGGGGATTAATGCCAAGATGGACAAAGGATTTTGTTATTGTCACACTTGGGGGAAAAAGAAAAAAGTGCGGATGAGAGGAGTCGAACCTCCACGAGCGTAAGCCCACTAGCACCTGAAGCTAGCGCGTCTGCCAATTCCGCCACATCCGCAGCGAGACGAGTAATAATATATGATATAGCAGGTTATGTCAAGCACAGATTTAGTCTTTTTGATAATATTTTTACCCTTTTTAACCTCGTATAAAAAAGCCGAATAATTATTTATTTTTTAGTTAAGGTTTAATTGTATTTGCCGATAAGTCTGTTAGTATAGGTAATGTTTGATGAAGGTAGTGATTATGCCGTTCATTATAGATAAGAGAATTAAATTGGCAAAATTAGTATTGGCTAAATATGTTGCGGCCGAAGAGTTTTTTTGCTAAAGCATTGCAAGGATTATTTTTATGACAGAGTTTACCGACAGTATTAGTCCGCAATATGGTTCGCCCAGATTGCCTTCATTGCCTGGCAGGCTCGCTATTGTCGAAAAGATCATGTCTGATTCTATCTGTGATCAGCAGGTCAGGAAGTATCGGCCTCGTGCCCAGTTCACCTTCTTTTGCGGAGATGAGCCGGAGATTGTTGCCGGTCATGAAGGACAGTTGGAATTGGTAGGCAGATGCCTGGAATGGTTTGTTTTTGATTATAAAATACCCGATCTCTGTCAGACGCCAGCTCAGCATTGGTTCAGTAAAAACAGTCACCGGCTTAGTAGTGAGGCGCGCCACGATGCGGCTGATTGCCTCGATTTTGTTATCAGTATATTTGAGATTACCGAAGTTCACCCTATTTCTGGTTTTGTTGCTATTGATCTTTTGCGAAATGGCAAGACATATTTTGTTGATGAGCATGTAATAAATGATCAGATAGAGCCCGGGCAGATGCTTCTGGGGCGACTGTTCCCGCATCATGATAATTATTCACTCTCTGGCATGGCAACTATTATGGATAATCAAGCCTGCAAACGGGTCCGTCAGATGATCAAGGCCGGCAGAATGAAGGCCGACACTCTCATTGACGACCTGGACGGTCTGGAACTGGAAAACCTCTGCGGACGCAGCCTGATGCGACTCGATAAGTTATCCTTAAAAGAACTTACCGCCAGGCTCAGCTATTATCTGGAAAGCTCTGGCACTGATCTTGATATGATCGACCTCATTGATCTGGCTAAAAAATCTGATGATCCGATCGAAGCCGCTGTTCAATTCTGCCGTATGGCACAAATTGATTGCCGCCATGAAATTGAGCTTATGATAGCCTATATAATGAACTTCTGGTTCAAAGTGCAGAATTGAAACAATAGTGCCATCAGGTAGCTCTTTTTAGTTTTTTTAGAAAAAATCAGCATAAAAACTGGAACTTTATAAGGTGTTGGCGCTATAATTTCGTACATGTTATTTTACTGTGTATAAACTCTTTACGATGGAAGTCCAGATGGTAGTTGAGACAGTTGATCTTTTTGCAGAGGCAGCGGTAAAAAAGCTGGCGATATTAAAAAATAATTTCTGGGGTTATTTCATACTCTCGGCGTTGGCGGGTATTTATGTCGGGTTTGGAATAATCCTCATTTTTTCTATTGGCGGACCATTTAAAGCCGTTGATGCTCCCGGTCTGAAGGCTATTATGGGTGTTTCTTTTGGTGTGGCCTTGACCCTGGTGATATTTGCCGGTTCTGAACTTTTTACAGGTAATAATATGGTAATGACCATAGGTTCATTATCAAAGAGAGTGAGCTGGGGCAATACCCTTTGGTTGTGGTTTATTTGCTATTTGGGTAATCTGGCAGGAGCTCTGCTATTATCAGTTGCGATAAAGGGCAGTGGTCTTTTTGACAGAGGTGCCGGTCATGACCTTATTAAGGCTATATCTCTGGCAAAAGGTACCGATGCTTTTGGCCCGCTTTTCATTAAGGGCATATTATGTAATATGCTGGTTTGTCTGGCTGTCTGGATGTCGGCCCGTGCCAAAGATGATACCGCGAAGATATTTCTTATTTTCTGGTGCTTATTTGCTTTTATAGGCTCTGGCTATGAACATAGTATTGCCAATATGACTATAATGGGTGTGGGTGTTTTGGTAGCACCTCATACTGTTACCTGGGGACATTTCTGGTGGAATATGTTTGCTGTTTCGCTGGGTAATATTGTAGGTGGGGCCGTTTTTATCGGTGCGGCATATTGGATTGTAGCTAATAAAAAGAGGGGCTGATCATTTTTCGATAATGTGCAGTTATTCTATATCTGGTTCTGATTTAATGACCAATATTACTGAAGGAAATATTCATGGGAAAATCTCTCTCTCATAATGAATTTAATGTGTTACTTGGGGCATTAGCTAAAGATTACAATATCTATGCTCCTGCCAGATTTGAAAAGCAGGGACGATTCTCTGATACGGACATTATCCGCTATCGACAGGTTAGTCAAGTAGAGGAGATAGTATGGCAGGCTAAATCAACATATTCGCCTAAAGAGGTGGTTATGCCTGTTACTCAGACATTGTTTTACTTTACCCAAACCGAGTATCGCGAGCCAGAGACAGATACTCGTCCCTGTCTGGTTTTTCTACGGGCCTGTGACATAAATGGCTTTGCCAGTCTTGATAAGATATATCTGGAAAATGGCGGCACTGAAGATATTTATTATAAGCGGCTGCGTGAGAAGGTTAAGTTTATACTTATAGAATGCCACACCAGCTTCGATAATTGTTTTTGTGTGTCTATGGGAGCCAATACCACAGACAATTACAGTATGGCAGTTCGGTTTGGTGAGGAAAATATCCAGCTTGAATTAAAGGATGAACAGTTGGCGGGCTATCTTGATAACATTGGTCAGGGAAATGATTTTAAACCGCAATTTATCCAGGAGAATAAGATTAAGGTAAATGTGCCCTCTGTGGCAGAAATGCCAGACTGGATATATAATGATCAGATGTGGAAACAATATGACCATCGCTGTATTGCCTGTGGCAGGTGTAATACTACTTGTGTAACCTGTAGCTGTTATACTGCCCTTGATGTTTTATACGACGATAATTGTCAGGTTGGAGAACGCAGGCGAGTCTGGGCTTCTTGTCATATCGACGGCTTTACCGATATGGCTGGCGGGCATGGATTTCGTAAAGAAAATGGGGCCAGAATGAGATTTAAGGTCTTTCATAAAATTTATGATTTTAATAAGCGATTTGGCAAACACATGTGTGTGGGCTGTGGTCGGTGCGATGATAATTGCCCTGAGTATATTTCTTATTCCAACTGCATCAATATTCTCAATGACAGATTGAAGGAAGGAGAGAAGGCAAGTGTGTAATAATCATCTTAAGCCCAGACCTTATCGGTTACTCAGTATTAAGAAAGAGTCTTTCACAGAATGCACCTTCAGGCTGGAATGTGATCATACGCCGGTAATAGGGCAGTTTTATGAAGTGTCTTTACCCAGGGTTGGCGAGATGCCTATCTCGATCAGTGGTATTGGTTCTGGCTGGCTCGATATGACTATCAGAGCGGTTGGGCATGTAAGTACGGCAGTCCATACTCTTAAGCCCGGCGATAATATCTTTCTGCGAGGCCCTTATGGTAATGGCTTCCCTATGGCTGAAATGGAGGGTAAGCATATCATTATTGCCGCAGGCGGTTGTGGTGTTTCTCCTATCAGGCCCATAATAGAGCATTTTTACAATCATCCCGAAAAAATAACTGCTATGGATCTGCTTTTTGGCTTTAAGGATCCTTCTCTTGTACTTTTTAATCAGGATATTGACAGGTGGAAGGAAAAATTCAACACTATTATTACTGTTGATCAGTCTTGCAGTACCTGGGAAGGTAAAAATGTTGGTCTTATCACCGAATATGTTAAGCAGGTAAAAATACCTGATTTCCAGAATATGGAAGTGATTATTGTTGGCCCGCCGATTATGATGAAGTTTACCGCCCAGGAGTTTATCAAGCATGGCGTTGCCAGTGAGAGGATAATTGTTTCTATGGAAAGACGCATGTCTTGTGGCGTGGGCAAATGCGGTCATTGCAAAGTGGGCGATAAATATGTATGTCTTGACGGTCCGGTATTCAGATATGATCAGGCTCAATTACTGATCGATTAATGGGAGTTTGACTATGACTTTAGATTTAGATAGGAAAAAGGTTGTCAAGAACAACTGGCGTGTAACCAAGGTGCGGGGCAAGTCGGCTTTGCGTATTCGCATACCCGGCGGACACATGTCGGCAAAGCATTTTGACCTTATCAGGCAGATCGCTGAAAACTATGGAAATGGGACAGTTCATATTACCACCAGACAGGGGTTCGAACTGCCGGAGATTCCATATGAGAAAATACCAGAAGTTAATCGTATGCTCTATCCGCTTTTGCAAGACCTTGAGCTGGCTATTGGTGTTCAGATCGATAAGCCTGAAAATGGCTATCCTGCTGCCGGGACGAGAAATGTAGCAGCTTGCATTGGGAACAGGGTTTGCCCTTTTGCTAATTTCGATACTACTGTGCTGGCAAAAAAAATTGAAAAGGAAATATATCCCAATGACCTCCATGTTAAGATCGCTGTTACTGGCTGTCCTAACGACTGTATTAAGGCCAGGATGCATGATTATGGCGTTATTGGTGTTGCTGAACCCGTTTATGATTATGAGCGGTGTATTGGCTGTCAGGCCTGTGTGAAAAATTGCAAAAAGAAGGTCACTGGTGCTTTGGCTATGCACAATGGCAAGGTTGTTCGTGATGAAAGGCTTTGTATCGGTTGTGGTGAGTGTGTCTTGCAATGTCCCACTTCTGCCTGGACCAGAAATCCGGAGAAATATTTCAATCTGACTATAATGGGCCGGACGGGTAAGAAGAACCCGCGTATAGGCGAGCTGTTCGTACAGTGGGCTACTGCCGATGTAGTTGTTGCTATTATCAAAAATACTTATAAGTATGCGGAAAAATATATCGATAAAACGCTAGTTAAGGAGCATATTGGCTATATTGTTGACCGCACCGGCTATCAGGTATTTCGTGACGCAGTTTTGGACGGCATTGAACTTAATCCTAAGGCCAGAGTAGCCAAACACATACAGTGGGGCGGCCACTTCTATGCCAGTGACATTTTTATGACCGACCAGTCAGCAAAATAGAATACAGATATATTCCGGGTACTATTTACCCAGAACCAGTCTTTACAGCCTTAAAGAGATTGCTGCTCAGGATTTAAGAAGCATTGCTAATTCTACTGGTAACTATGGCGGATATATGGTTCTTACCGCAGATACAGGCTCCTACGGGGTAAATGTTGCCGATTTTGCTTTTCTCGCAAAATACTGGCTGGCAGATAATAATGTCACCGATATAGCCGACCTGGCGATCCAGTTGCAAAACTGGCTGCTGGGGTTGTGAACTTTTGCCTGAGAAATTACACTGTCGGATCATTGCCGTAGAGGTATAGCACATTGGCCATGTCGTAGTTGATGATCTCGTTCTTGCTAAAGAAAATGTCGATTTCCCGGGCGGCTGATTCTGCTGAATCTGAACCGTGTACCAGGTTGAAGCCGCCATTAGAAAAGTCGCCGCGAATCGTGCCGGGCTGGGCTTTATCACCGAAAGTTGAGCCCATGACGCTACGAACTATGGCAACAGCTTTAGGCCCTTGCAGGACCATGACAATGGACGGCCCTATGGTCATGTACTCTCTTATTCTGGGGTAGAATGGTTTGCTGACATGCTCGGCATAATGCTTATCTGCTATCTCATTAGTGATCTGCATCAATTTACAGCCGACCACCTGCATACCTTTATTTTCAAAGCGGGTCATGACCGTACCTATCAGTCCGCGTTGTATAGCATCAGGTTTAATAATAACCAGTGTTCTTTCCATAGCTGAGCTCCTGTTCATTGGTCAATTTTACAGTTACAAAAAAACGGCAAGATTAAAATATCCTTTCAACCTTGCCGCTTGTTTTTTGATTATAGCTGTTCCAGCCGGCTATTTCTACATTTTTTTGCCGCCCAGTTCTTCCAGTCTTCTGCCCAAGGCCTCCAGTTGAGCTGCCAGGCTTACCGGCAATCTGTCGCCAAAGGTGGCAAAGAACTCTTTAATGCCTGCCATTTCTTTTACCCAGTCATCCGGCTTGACTTCAAAGAGTTTCTGCATGGTCTCTTTTTCGATCTTTATGCCGGTCATGTCTATATCTTTGAGTTTGGGTACAAAACCGATGGCTGTCTTGTCGGCATCAACATCATGGCGACAGCGGGCCAGAATCCATTCCAGAATACGCAGGTTTTCGCCAAATCCCGGCCACATGAATTTGCCATTTTCGTCCTGGCGGAACCAGTTTACATGGAAAATTTTCGGCTGCCATCTCATACGAACGCCCATTCTGAGCCAATGCTCGAAATAGTCAGCCATATTATAGCCGCAGAAAGGCAGCATAGCCATCGGGTCGCGGCGAACCTCACCCAAAGCACCGACCTGGGCGGCGGTCCTTTCTGATGCCATTGTAGCACCAATGAATACACCGTGCTGCCAGTCGAAAGCTTCATAGACCAGCGGAGCGAGTTTTGCCCTGCGACCACCAAAAATTATCGCAGAAATAGGTACACCATGGTGGTGTTCGGTTCTGAACGAATGACTTGGGCATTGATCCAGTGGTGCGGTAAAGCGGCTGTTTGGGTGGGCACCAGGTATTTTCTTGCCATCAGCATCTGTCATCCCTTTTTTCCAGGGTTTGCCCTGCCAGTCGAGGGCACCTTCGGCCGCCGGTTCACCGTCGCCGTCTTCCCACCAGACTGTGCCGTCTGGGTTAAGCACAACATTAGTAAAAATGGTGTTTTTCTGGACGGTTTTAACTGCACTGGGGTTAGACTTCATGTTTGTACCAGGAGCAACGCCAAAAAAGCCGTTTTCAGGGTTGATAGCCCATAATCTGCCGTCAGTATCAACTCGCATCCAGGCTATGTCATCGCCAACAGTCCAGATACGATATCCTTTTGATTTTAGTCCCTCTGGCGGAATGAGCATCGCCAGATTGGTTTTGCCGCAAGCACTGGGGAATGCAGCGGCTACATATTCTATCCGCCCATTGGGTTCTTCAATGCCCAGGATAAGCATATGTTCGGCCATCCACATTTCCTTACGGGCCAGATGACTGGCAATACGCAGAGCCAGGCACTTTTTGCCCAGCAGCACATTGCCACCATAGCCGCTATTAACAGACCAGATAGTGTTATCTTCGGGGAAGTGGAGTATAAGTCTTTTATTGATATCGAGTTGTGCTTTGCTGTGCAGACATTTGGTAAAATCGCCTGCTGTGCCCAGGGCTTCCAGTACATCATCGCCAACTCTGGTCATTATCAGCATATTCAGTACTACATAAATGCTATCTGTCAGTTCTACACCGATCTTGCTGAAAGATGAGCCAACCGGTCCCATGCTAAAGGGTATAACATACATTGTTCTGCCCTTCATTGACCCTTTAAAGTATTCCCCGGCTTTGCGATAGCCCTCTTCCGGACTCATCCAGTTATTGGTAGGTCCGGCATCGTCTTTTAGCGGTGTGCATATAAAGGTGAGATGTTCAACGCGGGCGACATCATTGGGAGCTGTTCTATGATAGACACATCCGGGTAAAACCTTCTGATCCAACATCTGGATCTCGCCAGTCTGACAGCCTTCTGCTGTTAGTGCTGCTTTTTGTTCCTTACTGCCATCGACCAGAACAATATTGTCCGGCTGGCACATCTTGGCCATTTTATCGATCCATTCGTTTAATCCGATATGCGAGGTTATGCCCATGCTGCGATCTCCTGAAATTTAAATTATCCGGAATTTTTCCTGGGAATTATTCCGTGGGTAAATGCTTAACTTGCCATAAGCAAAGAAAAATCATTTTGTCGATGTTATGGTATAGAAAAACTTATGTCAAGTATTAGTTAGATTATTTTAACAGTTATCTGACCTTAACTTTGTTTGTAACCTGCTTTAAGCCTGATGGTTAGGTTTTTTCTAATTAAGTGGGCTGTTATATTCGTCGATATTGGTACAGAATACGAGGTATTCTATGTAGATGCAATATTGTGTTGCTGTAAGTTTCTCTTTTATAAGGAGTTAAGCATGGATAGGCAGTTGAGCTTTAATTCTGGCATCACTACAAAAATGGTTTTGGGGTTAGTGTTGCTTATGCTTAGTGTTACTACCTCAGTTTTAGCGTCTGATAATAACGATGATACCAATATTGAAAATATGGGCAGTACAGAGGACTATGAACTTATCGAAAGTGAATTACTTTTATTTGAAGATATTCCTATGGTTTATTCTGTAGCGAGGTCTGCTCAAAAATACGATGAGCTTTCGGTTGCGGTTAATGTTATCACTGCTGAAGATATTCATTATAGTGGTCTGACAAGTATTCCTGAGATACTCAGTTATAGTCTGGGTATTGAGGTTGTTCCTGCCACTCGTAATGCCGTGCGGATGAGTATTGGTGGACTGCGGTATTCGTTCTTTGATCGCAGTGTGGTAATGATCAATGGTCGCAATGTGAACAGCCAGGTAAATGGCGGCACAGATTTTATGAATATTCCGGTATTTATCGAAGATATTGAACGGATAGAGGTTATTCGCAGTACAGGTGGTGCCGCCTGGGGCAGTAATGCCTTTAGTGGTGTTATAAATATCGTTACTAAAAAGCCAGAAGATATTAAAGGTTTTATGTATTCTGGTACTCTTAACCATTTTGGCGATTACTGGAATCAGGTCCGTTGGGCTCAGAGTGCCGGAGACTGGCAATGGAAGTTGTCTGGCGGTTATAGCGACTGGACCTCGACAGAAAACACTATTGACGATGACAATTTTGTCTCTAACGATTTTATGAGAACTAAAAGGTTCGATGGCGAGGCTTTGGTTACTCTTAATGATTTGACTGAGCTGTCTTTTGGTGCTAATTATCATGTATCAGATATAGGTAATTTGTATCAACCGACCTTGTCGTCATTTTATGATCCATTTGCCCCGTTTGAAAAGTATAGTTCCAAATATTCATCACAACGCTATTATGCCAGGCTGGCCAGAAAGAAGTTTGATGACTATAGCTTCCATTTGCAGTGGTATGGCAACTTTGTTCATACTGACTTCAACGATGGTTTTAAGACCAGATGGATGGAGAACGATCTGGAGGCACAGTTCGACTTTGATCTCGATGACCATAATCTCATTGTGGGTACAGACTTAAGACAGATACAGTTAAAATCACTTCAGGATCAGTATTCTTATGCGTTCACTGAAGGTAAGTATGAAGATTATCAGGTTGGTGTTTTCCTTATCGACAGATGGAAGGTTACTGACAGGCTGACTCTGGAATCTCAGATAAGAGAGGATTATTTCACTGACATGGAAGAGTCTGACTGGTCCGGCCGTTTTTCTGTTGTGCAGAAGATATTTGACAGTTATAACCAGCGGGTTCGCCTGAGTGCTGCCCGGTCGTTCCGTACTCCCAGTTATGGCTGGAAATATACATCATTCCACAGTGTAAGAAGTGATAGAAATATTGAGAATGAAGAGATAATCTCTTATGAAGCTGGCTATAGTATAGAGCCCTATAATTTCCTGGAACTGAATCTTGATGGGTATTTGCGTAAATATTCTAATATGATAGGTTCTGATATGGGCTTTGACCCGTTCTCAGGCCCGTTTATGGTAATTACTAATAATGCTGATATTGATGTAGTTGGTATAGAGGGCAAGGCGGTATTTGATTTTGACAAATCTTCTGCCGAGCTCTGGCTGGCCTATGAAGATGTTGATGTAGTTGAATCTCAGGCAAGTCTGGGAACGGTTTATCCCTCAGGTATTAAATGTGGTATAAATGCCCGGCATAAATTCAACGAAAATTGGGTACTTAATGCCAATGTCAAGTATAGTGACAGGACTAAAAGCACCAAGGCAGGAACTTCTACCTCTGCTATCGATCAGTACAGTCTGGGTACGATCAGTCTTACCCGCCTGTTGCCAGGCGATAAAGGTGATATTACCGTTGGTGTGACCAATCTTTTCGATGACAATTATAATTTGTGGCATAATTCAGGAGAGTTAACAGAAACTGTTGGTCGTACATACTTCGGCCGGTTACAGCTTAAATTCTGATCGTATTCTATCAATCATATGTATAGCAGGCTTATTACAATTATTATGGCTTTGTTCTTACTGCCTCTGGGGAGTTTGGCTCAGGATACCGCTGCGCCTGAAATTCTTATTGTATGGCAGGATGACAGTGCTGAATATAAACAGGCTTTGGATAAATTTATACAAAGCCTCGATAAGTCTTTATCAGAAAAATGCCAGACAGTCAGCAGTGGTATGCTTAGTCAAAAGCCAGATGATATAAATTTTGACAATGCAGACCTTTGTGTTGTAATAGGGTCAAAGGCCACTGTAATGGCTGTCAAGAGAGTGCCGCAGGGCATACCTGTGGCTTATTGTATGGTATACTCACCTGAAAAAATAGGGCTGGTTAATGCCCCTCAGAATTTCGGCGTTTCACTGGCGGTTAGTATTCAGGATCAGTTTGATCTGATCGCCAAAGTCTTACCATATTCTCACACCAAAGCAACTATGTGTACAGAAAGTCAGTACAGTGACAAGTCCTGGCCGGTCAATGAGCTTCAATCCCGGTCAGATATGAAATATATTCAGATACCAGATAAGATCAAAAATTCAGAACGGGCACTTTGGGTCAACAGATTAATGACCTCTGGTGCAGATATGGTCTGGACTTATCCCGATTCTAATGTATTTCATCTGTTGACTATGAAAATGCTGCTTCTGGAAAGTGTTAAAAGGAAAATACCTGTTTTTGGCTATTCAGAGAATATGGTAAAAGCCGGAGCCCTTTTGGGTGTCTCGGTAGAACCACAAAGGCAGGGGTCGCAGTTGGCTGAGATGGTCAATGCTTTTATGTCTGGTCAGCAGTTAGCGGTAAAGCATAAAACGGCAGAGTTTAAGCCGGTCTTTAATCTGGCTGTTGCTGATATGATGAAGATAAATGTGCCCGATGAACTTATTCTGCAGGCCAGGTATGTTTATGGAAGATAAAATAAAAATTAAGAGATGTGGTCTTGTTAAGTAAAGAGGTAACCCGATGTTACGGTTTCTGAGAAAAAGAGGTTTGCTGCTCAAGTCAACTGCTGCGGTGGTAGCGATAGTGAGTTTGTCATTGATCGCTGTTACAGTTGTGGGATCAGTTCGTATTTACAGCTTCGTTATGGAAGACTGTCGGCGTGAGGCAAATAACTATGCCAAACAGTTGGTGAACTCGATAGAACTGGCACTGGCAGCCGAAAATATAGAGGAGCTGGACCAGCAGGCCTATTCTTTTGGGCAGATAGAGCATATGCTCTTTGTTCTGGTCTATAATCGTGATAATAAGCTGGTTGCCAGCCATATTCGAAATGAATATGCCTATAATAAATTTAAAACCGGTGTAAAGGAAAACCGGTCTTATTGGACTGAATCTCTTGATGTTGCCATGCTCAGTACGGCAGGACGCGTAACTGGTTTTGAAGGCGTTGTTGATGATCAGGCCAGTGAAGCGATATTGGGTACTAAAGAAGAGCAGCTTGGTCGGGTAGTACTTGGCCTGTCCAAAGAGGTGGTAGATAAGGCATTTCGCGGCTATTCTATCAGTATGGTAATTATAAGCCTGCTTGTTCTGGTAGTGAGTCTGGTAGTTACCATGTTCATTGTCAGATATATGGTCAGTAAGTTGGAATCTCTTATCTCGGCCAGTCGCAGGATAGCTCGTGGTGACCTCGATTTCGATATGGGGCATCTGGAAGGCGAAGATGAACTGGGCTCGCTGGCAAATTCATTTAAAAAGATGCGTGATGCTATTTGTGACCGTGACCGGGAATTGCGTGAACTCAATAGCTCTCTGCAAAAGCAGATCGAGACCAGAACTGTTGAATTGGTAGAAGCTAATGAAAAGCTCAGAGATGAAATGGTAAGCCGGGTTAAGTATCAGTGTCGGTTGCAGGAAAGTGAGCAGTTATTCCGTTCTCTTTATGAATCGTCACAGGATGCCGTACTCTTGATAAATGAGAGTTTTCGTATTTTTGATTGTAATGACCGTGCCCTTGACCTGTTCGGTTGTAAGAGTCGTTCAGAGGTGCTTAATATGAGCCCGGTTGACTTCTCGCCTGAACGCCAGCCTTGCGGTATTGAGTCAGCAATTCTCTTCCAAAAAACACTTAGCTCTGCGGTTTTCAAAGGTAGTCACCGCTTTGAATGGGAGTTCCGTGACGAAGAAAGCCGTTCTGTTGAGTGCGAAGTATGTTTCTCTGCT
>JAFGDI010000381.1 GCA_016932145.1 Sedimentisphaerales bacterium | reverse complement strand
GCAGGCTTTGCCTGCAATAAAATCAGATAGTTTCGAGCGGAGCGAGAATCGTGAGCTTGTTTCTTGTTACTTATTACTAAACAGTTTTGTTCACAGTTAACTCTGCAATCTATGTAATCGCTGTGAACAGTCGCTTTTTACTTACTTGTTATATATAAAAAAGAGCCGGTGCGGTATAATACTGCACCGGCTCTTTCTTTTAATCTATGTACCGCTCTTAGTACATGCCGCCGCCTGGCATGGCTGGCATTTCTGGCTTATCTTCTGGTATTTCAGAGATAACAGCTTCGGTAGTAAGCAGCAGTCCGGAGATAGAAGCGGCATTCTGCAGGGCAGTGCGTTCTACCTTAGTCGGAACGATAATACCGAACTTAACCATATCGCCATACTTGCCTTTAGCTGCATCGTAACCGAAGTTATTTCCACCTTCGCCGCCTTCAAGTATCTTCTGGGCGATAACTGAGCCATCGAGACCGGCATTAGCGACGATCTGCTTGGCCGGGGCGCTCAGAGCGCGACGGATTATCTCAGCACCGATCTTTTCATCGCCTGAGAGCTTGAGTGAGTCGATAACTGACATTGCACGGAGCATAGCAACGCCGCCACCAGGCATTACACCTTCTTCAACGGCAGCACGACATGCGTGCAGAGCATCTTCAACACGAGCTTTCTTTTCCTTCATTTCTGCTTCAGTAGCAGCACCAACATTTATCTGGGCTACGCCGCCGCTGAGCTTGGCGAGTCTTTCCTGAAGTTTTTCGCGGTCGTAATCGCTGGTTGTTATATCGATCTCGCGATTGATCTGGTCGATACGGCCTTTGATATCAGCAGTAGAGCCGGCACCTTCGATAATGGTGGTGTTCTCTTTGTCGATAACAACTTTCTTAGCCTGACCCAGGTCAGCTATG
The DNA here is from genome assembly GCA_016932145.1 of Sedimentisphaerales bacterium. Classification (GTDB taxonomy): domain Bacteria; phylum Planctomycetota; class Phycisphaerae; order Sedimentisphaerales; family SM23-30; genus JAFGDI01. The sequence continues at coordinate 4,370 of JAFGDI010000381.1, read as the reverse complement.
CCAAGTGATTCGAGCTGGATACCCAGATCTTCGAATACTGGCTGGCCGCCGGTGAGAATAGCTATGTCCTGTAACATGGCCTTGCGGCGATCGCCAAAGCCGGGAGCTTTGACTGCACAGACATTGAGTACGCCTCTGAGTTTGTTGATAACCAGGGTTGCCAGGGCTTCGCCTTCGATATCTTCAGCAATGATCAGAAGAGGACGACCAGCCTGTGCTACCTTCTCGAGTATCGGAACGATGTCCTTGATCGAAGATATTTTCTTTTCGTTGATCAGAATATAAGGCTTATCCAGTTCGCAGGTCATGTTTTCCGGCTTATTAACAAAGTGCGGTGAGAGATAGCCCTTGTCAAACTGCATACCTTCTACCAGGTCAACAGTTGTCTCCAGGGTCTTGCCTTCTTCAATGGTTATAACGCCATCTTTGCCTACTTTGTCCATAGCTTCAGCGATCATTTTACCGATCTCGGAATCCTGGTTAGCAGCGCAAGTACCAACCTGAGCGATCTGCTTGCTTGAATCAACTGGTATGCTCATGGTGTTGAACTTGGCAACAACAGCTTCAACTGCCTTGTCGATACCACGCTTGAGCTGGGTAGGGTTAGCACCGGCAACAACATTTTTGAGACCTTCGCAATAAATAGCCTCAGCCATTACGGTAGCAGTTGTTGTACCGTCACCAGCAGCATTAGAAGTCTTAGAGGCTACTTCTTTAACCATCTGGGCACCGATATTTTCACAGGCATCTTCCAGGGTTATTTCTTTTGCAACACTAACACCGTCTTTGGTTACCAGTGGTGAGCCGTATGATTTTTCAATTACAACATTGCGACCGGCCGGTCCGAGGGTAACTTTTACTGCACGCGCTAATTTCTGTACGCCGTCACGAATCGACTGACGAGCTTCGTTATCAAAAATGATCTTCTTTGACGCCATTTTTATCTCTCCTGTTATTTTGAGACCTTTCGATCTCATTATTTTTTATTCAAAGTCAATACTGGTAATGATCTCTAATTAGCCGATAACAGCCAGTATGTCAGACTCATCCATCAGCAGGTATTCCTGACCATCGACCTTGACTTCAGTCCCGGCATATGAGCTGAACAATACTACATCGTCCTTAGCAACCTGGAACTTGGCTCTGGTGCCGTCATCAAGCAGCTTGCCATCGCCCAGAGCTACTACTTTGCCCTGTCTTGGCTTTTCCTTGGCACTGTCCGGCAGAACGATGCCGCCCTTTGTTGTTGACTCTGCCTCAAGTCTCTTGATCAATACTTTCTCTCCGAGTGGTCTGATTTTCATTTTTGCTTAACTCCTGAAATTAAAAACTTTTTGTTAAAACTATTGTTATAATATTTATTTTCCTCGTCTGATCCTTATGGAAAATCGAGACGATATACTCTTGTTGGGCAGGGGTACACTATGGTTTTTGAGGTATTCTCTCAGGTCGTTCTGGGCGGCTGCGAACACCGGGCTGGAGTAATACTTCCTGAATATGCGGTCCATCTGCTCGGCTAGTTGAACAATGTCAACGGGCTTGGCTAATACAGAGCATACATGCAGGCTCAAAGCAGTGGCCAGCAGTTTATTATTCACTTCGCCGGCCAAAAGAACGCAGGGCAGCAGTCTGTCCTTTTTGCGAATTATCTCCAGCGCTTTCAGGCCGTTTTCATTGTCTATTGACTGGTCAATTATGGCCAGATGTACTTTACTATTGTCAATTATGCGAACAATATCATCAGTACCCTCAGCCAGCAGGGTGTTGACCCCACGCGGCTGAAATATCTGCTGCACGGCCTGGGGCCAGGCCCAGGCACTATTGCTCATCAGGATATTAACACTATTCGGTTGTGCAAGTGATATTGACATAATACAGCCTGTCCTAAAATTTTGTACTCCTGTACATGTTACTGTATGCAAAACTTATGCCATATTCTGAAAAATAGTTATAAACAAGAAGGATTACTAAGGTGTAAGTTGTTTATAATAAGTAACTTATGTGAGGTATGGCATTGGTGTGTTTTTGTTGATTATACCTGCTGTTATTTCTGCCAAAACTGATAAAAACCGTTTATTTCAACTGCCAGCTAGGCAGAAGGTCGGTAATGGTAGCGATGGTAAGGGGTGTAACGATTATAGCGATCGGGCAATATGGTTAAGTAGCTGTAATTTAATGATTAATGTTTTTTCGCTTGTAAGTCCGGTAATTTATAAATTATAATCTAACATGTTGTTAAATGGGTTTTGATAAGAGAGGAAGGAAAGTTTAGTCTGATGGAATCAGAGTTGTCGCCAAAGCATATAATAATTGTTGCTCCTGTGGAGGTGCAAAGGCAATTGTCAGCGCAGCTTGACATGTGCCGGGCACTGACAGAGGTTTGTGACAATGTATATCTGGCGACTGCGATGGTATTTAAGCATAAGCGTGCCGGGACATGTAAGACTAATGCTTTATTATTGCTGGTCTGGCTCGATAATTTATCACGATCTCAGATGGGCTTTTTTAAGCTGATAGCTGAGTCTGGTTTTGGCCAGTCAGTAGCATTGTCAGGTCATAGCCAGGAAAAGTTGCAGCAGGCTCTGGAATCAGGGGCTTGTCATGCCTTGCTGTTATCGTCGTTTAATGGTTCTGTCATTAATGGCATATATGATAAAGTGGGAATAATTAAAGGTAATAGCCCGGCAGCAGATGAAGTTGATCATGTCTTGTCGGCGCAGAGGCAAGTTGAACTGATAATAGAAAAAGAGAAAGGGTCGGGTAAGGTTAAAGAGAGCATGTCTGTATTTGATAAAGAAGAGATTTCCTTAAGTCGAGAAGAAATAGATTCTTTATTGTCAGACGACCTGGAATGACCGTTATTTCTAATGATGAAGATCACACCTGATAAAAGAATAATCAGCATATTTCTACTGGCCGATGACGGTCAGATGGACAAGCTCTTACGCAGGTCGGCTGAGCAGTCGCAGGCAGAGATAGTTGCTATATCTGATATTTTATCTGGCATAGCCCGGACAGCCAGTGAGCAGCCGGACATAATACTGCTGAACCTGTCTGTTTCAGGCACTAACAGTGCAGCGATCGTGCAGGCTTTGACCCACGGCTCACCCCGGTCGAGAATAGTTGGTTATGGTGAGGCCTGGACAGAGACCTATTTTGCCGGTCTGGAGCGACAGGGCATGAAAGACCTGCTGATAATGCCTGCTCCCCTCCATGAGATACAGCGGATAATCTTTGATGGCCAGTTTAGTTATGAGCCAGCTACAGTTAGCAACAGAGTATCATCATCAGCAGGTACGCAGATAGCACCGGAAGATGTGTCAGCCCTGATAGGTGTCTTTTCTAATATGGTACGGGGCAATTTCCTGAAGATATGTCAGGAGTTGTCAGTTGCCATTTCGTTGGGGCCCGATATTTTATGTCGCAAAGCTGAGCGTGCCTTTGAAGACTTTTTGCAGGTTAAGAAGGTCAGCATATACAATGATCTGCGTGATTCTGCCAGTGACACAAATGAGTTTGGCATAATAGATTATTTTGACGAACGATTAACTTCCGTTACGGGTGAGTTTATGGGGATTATGCGTATCTGGCCCGGCGATAATAAGCCAGATGGTAAAGTGGTAAATTCTATCGCCGGTTATCTCGCGGCTCTTTTGGCTCTGTCGTGGCGAGATCAGAATCTCAGGTCGCTGGCAACTGTCGATGAGCTTACCGGCGCTTATAATCGCAGATATCTGGAGTCTTTTTTGCGGCAATTACTGGAAAAGGCCCAGGTACAGGATATAAAAATATCGATGCTGGTCTTTGATATTGATAACTTCAAGTATTATAACGATACTTATGGTCACATATCAGGTGATTATATTCTATGTCAGGCGGCACAGCTCGCAAAGCAATGCTGTCGCAAGTATGATGTGGTAGCGCGTTTGGGCGGCGATGAATTTGCCGTTTTATTCTGGGATTCACCTGAGATCAATCGTCCGGGCAAAGGGGCCGAGGTTGGTTCAGAGCAAATGCCCTCTAACTCAGAGATGGCTTTGCGAATGAGCGATCAGTTTCGTGATATGATGTGCCACAGTCCTTGTGCCAGTCGTTTTGCCAGTAATGCCTGTAAGTTGACGATCAGCGGGGGGGTAGCGACCTATCCTGCTGATGGCGATACGGTCAGGCAGTTATTACTGGCGGCTGATACAGCTTTACTGAAAGCCAAAAGTGACGGCAAGAATAAGATAAATGCGGTAAAATAGGCAAGTATCGGAATTCTTTTTTTGCTCAATTCGGCTTTTCTACGGCACAGAGCGGTTATTTTTATTTTTTTTTCATTTTTATGGCGAATGGCCGGTTTTTTCTCCATTAATAAGTATAGAGAT
>JAFGDI010000380.1 GCA_016932145.1 Sedimentisphaerales bacterium | reverse complement strand
CTTGAATAAATATATCAACAATCCAACAAGCCAGAATATACCAACTAATCCCCCCCAACACAACGGGCACTTCCCCGGACGGTTACATCGCAATCATTGTACTACTTGCATTCCAGCCAGTTCGGGCCGATATTAACATCGGCAATGAGTGGTACAGCCAGAAGCATGGCTTGTTCCATTTTTTCTTTTATCAGTTGGGCGTATTGCTGTGCCTTATCGCCGGGCAATTCAAAGACCAGCTCATCATGTACCTGCAAGATCATGATCATATCGAGTTTATCGTCTCTGATAACTCTGGCTATTTCGATCATTGCCAGTTTCATCAGGTCAGCCGCCGAACCCTGCACTACAGTATTAACTGCCATTCGCTCAGCCGCTTTTTGCAGATTCACGCCGGCCCCGGTCATATTCAGGATAGCCCGGCGGCGTCCCAGAATAGTTGAGACAAAACCCTCATCTGCCGCCTGCTGACGAACAGAGTCCATATAAGCCTGTATCTGCGGATAGCGGCGGAAATAATCATCGATGAATCTCGCTGCCTCGCTTACCGGGATATTAAGCCCCTGACTAAGACCATAGGCACTCTGGCCATAGACAATGCCAAAGTTTACCGCCTTGGCCCGCGACCGCTGCTCGCTTGTCACGGCCTCTGGTTCAACGCCAAATACCTGACTGGCCACAAAGCGGTGAATATCCTGACCGCTGGCAAAAGCCTCTTTAAGACCAGTATCTCCGCTGAGATGAGCCAGCATGCGTAACTCTACCTGCGAGTAATCCGCTGCCATTAGCACCCTGCCCTGCCCCTGCGGCACGAAAGCCTTTCTTATCTGTCGCCCGAGTTCACTGCGGATCGGGATATTCTGCAAATTAGGATCAGAACTGCTCAAGCGGCCGGTAGCTGTACCTGTCTGATTAAAGCTGCAATGAACCCGGCCTGTCGAAGTACAGATCATAGTGGGCAGTTTTTCGGCATAGGTACTGCGCAGCTTGCCCAGATGGCGATATTCCATAATGAGATTTATTATCGGATGCTTATCGGCGAGTTTCTCAAGTACATCCTGATCAGTGGAATAGCCCGTTGTAGTTTTCTTCTGACCGGGCAGACCCAGCCGGGCAAAGAGTATATCGGCTAACTGCTTGGGCGAGTCTATATTAAATGAACAACCAGCGAGTTTATGTATCTCCTGCGAAAGCTCATCAGCCCGCTGGGCCATTTCATTGGCCAGATGCTTAAGCCAACTGACATCCAGGGCCGCGCCATTATATTCCATAGTTGCCAGTACCTCGACCAGCGGCATCTCTACCGTAAGAAACAGCTCTCGCAATCCCTTATCGATCAGCCGGCTATCGAGATATTTATACAATTGCCAGGTAATGTCAGCATCTTCAGCGGCATATTCAGCGGCAGCCTCCAGGTCAACCATATCAAAGGTAAGCTGATTTTTCCCTTTGCCGATAAGCTCACTTATCTTTATGGTCTTATGCCCCAGATAGTCAAGAGCCATACTATCCATATCATGATGGGCCCGATTATTATAGAGTACATAACTGGCCAGCATAGTATCGAACACTACGCCCTTAACCTGCACACCAGCCCGTCGTAGTACGACCAGATCATATTTGATATTCTGCCCGACCTTAGCGATCGAAGCGTCTTCGAGTATCGGGGCGAGCTGCGGTTTTATCTCCTGCCAGTCGAGCGTGCAGAACATCAGCGGCCCTTTCACCGGCAGATAATATCCCTGACCTTCCTGCCAGGCGAAACTAAGACCCACCAGTTCACAAGCCACCGGATTTATACCGGTCGTTTCGGTATCAAGAGCAAATATCTTCTGCTTTTTCAACTCAGCGAGAAAGCTCTGGAACTTAGTCATATCATCGACAAGCACATATTCAGGCTTATCGATCTTTGCTGGCTGATAGAAATCACTCTGGTCAGCCGGGCTCAAGTTCGGCCCGACAGCAGCAGTAGCAGCGTCAACAGCCCCCTGAGGTAACTGAGCCAGCAGCTTATTAAAGCCCAGCTCGGAAAAGATCTCCGCGAGCTTATTATCGTCCGCCGGTCGCTGAGCCGCCTGCTCCAGATCAAAGGCCAGCGGCACATTACAGTCAATAGTAACCAGTTGCCGCGACAAAGCAAGTATCTCGCTACTGGCCCGCAGATTTTCGCCAACCTTACCGCCAATCTGGTCCCTATGTTCCAGCAGATTATCAAGCGAGCCATATTCCTGGATCCACTTCACCGCAGTCTTGGGCCCGACCTTGGGCACACCGGGCACATTATCTGAGGTATCACCCATAAGGGCCAGCAAATCAATAACCTGCTGGGGTGTTATGCCTTTGTTCGCCAGTAATGACTGTTGATCAGTAAAAGTTCCCTTTTGCAGATCGCACATTATCACGCCCTCAGTAATAAGCTGTTCCAGATCTTTATCTTTGGAACAGATCACTACCTCACAGCCCGACTGCTGACCCTGACGGGCCAGTGTACCGATAATATCGTCAGCCTCAAAGCCCGGCACACGCAATACCGGTATATTCAAAGCGGCAATTATCTCATCAATCCGTTTGATCTGACCGGGCAGGTCCTCAGGCATTGGCGGGCGGGTAGCTTTATAATCGCTGTAGAGATCATGCCGGAACGATTTGCCCGGCGAGTCCATAGCTACAATTACCATATCGGGCTTATGCTCACGCAATAACTTAAGCAGAATGGTAGTAAAAATATAGACGGCTTTGGTCGGCTCACCGGCTGGCGAACGCAGATTACTGCCCAGCGGCGCGAAATAAGCCGCATAAATATGGGCATGACCATCAATTATAAACAATTTGCGTGACATAAGCGTTTTACCTTATTTCTGGCTATCAATCTGAATACATACTAATAGCCGTTATAATAAAACAAACCGCCGAAAATTGCCAGATAGTTTTTCCACTGACACAACAGGGTAATAGTTAAAAAGAAGCTAACATGATTTGCTTCTCTGTCAACATTTACAATAACCGTTCACACGGTTAACAGTAATAAGAAACAAGAAATAAGACACGCAGTGATGCGTAGCACAAACAAGTTGAGGTAATCCGAAATCCCGAGTATCGGGGTTAAGGGTTCGCCTTTGGCGAGGCTTATTTAAGCAGGCTTTGCCTGCAATATAAATCAGACAGCTTCGAGCCCAGCGAGAATCATGAGCTTGTCACTTGTTACTTATTACTTGTTACTAAACAATTTAGCTCACAGTTAGCTCTGCAATCTATGTAAACACTGTGAACGGTTACCATTTACAATTATTTCAGCTTTATATCCAGCTTAATGCTTATGCCGCCGGAATTGCCTGGGTATTTGCCCTCAAAGGATGTGTCATTATCGATCAGACGAAATTCATATTTCTCGCCGGCACTGACAGGATATTCCAGCCACTGTGTACCTTCTGAATTAAGAAAACCCTGAGTGAGCACCTGACCAGCAGTGCTGCATAACTGCCAGTTCACACCCCGGTCGCCAGAATCATCGGCTCCATCAAGTATGCCGATACGAAGCATTGCCTGACCAGCAGAAGAAAACTTCGGTATGTTTATAACATAATTCATCGTGCGGTCTTCTTCGCGTTTGATCACCCAGCTAATGTGTGCCAGCAGGTCAATATCAACATGATCCAACTGTGGATCAAGCAAAGAACCCGTTGGCAAAGCCGCCAGCGAAAAACGATCACCCTGCACACTAACCAGCGTGGCATGATTCAAATAACCACGATCATGATCGATCTTATCATCTGGAATACTAGCCCCCACCACCGAAAGACCATAATAGCTGATGCCATCTTTTACGCCATCAAGCCGAAGCTGATGATGATGGCTGGCAAAACAGGCCGAAACATTGCCTGCCGCTGCCAGCATTTCATGCACCTGTTGCCAATGGTCGCCATAATTATAATAATTACTCTCTCCGAGCCAGCGAGGATGATGAATAAAGACAAAAACATGCTCTGCATCAGCAGCAGTTTTAAGTGTCTTTGCCAGAAACGCCAACTGCTCCGGACTAAATGCCTGACACGCCGGGTCATTATAACCCTTCTTGCCATCCAGAGCATCACCTTCATCGCTAAAGAGCATTATAAAACAGGCATTCTTATAACGAAAGCTATACCAGAGCGGACCGAAAAACTCTTCATAGCTGCTTTCATGCTCTCCCGCAGGCCGGGCATTACCACGCCAGTAAACCTCATGATTACCTGCCAGCGGATACCAGGGCATAGTGAGCTTATCGACTATCGCCTTATATTCCCGGGCCTCAATAAGCCATTGCTCCTTACTGCCGTAACCCTGAATATAATCACCCATAGTAACAACCAGATCAGGGGCCAGAACATTCATATCAGCAACTGTTCTTTTGAGCACATCAAGGCCAGATGGCTTACCGGAGGTACGATCACCCAAAATGGCAAATATAAAACTATCTTGCTCTGCCGGTACCGGCAACAACGCTGCACCATTGCGGTTAGTGCTTATTGCTGCCGATAATAAGGTAGTTAACATAAGTAATGGGCAAATTATTTTTTTTATCAAAATCATAT
>JAFGDI010000379.1 GCA_016932145.1 Sedimentisphaerales bacterium | reverse complement strand
TTTTGACAGGATAACCGCCAGAGTACTGGCTGGATCTGTTACAGTTGTAACCGTTCACCGTGCTAATTTTGCCATCAAAGGTTTTGTTATTCAAATCGCGTAGAACCATTTATTTGAGCATCAACTCCATATTTGAATATAATTACCATTGTCTCATCTGCCACTGAAGGTATAATGACCTTTGCAGCACATACCATCTTTATCAGCAGATTTACATGTGCCTGCTTATAATGGTTATTAGCAATTACTAACTGGTGAATTAACCATAATGCCAGCCAGTATCTGGCATTTGAACAGGACGAACACATATGAAATTCTTTCTTATATCAGGTATTATAATTATGGCGATAATTTGCAATAGCCAGAGCATTTGTGCCCAAACTGGCGATGGCGATCAGTTCCTTGATGGCATTGGCGAAACAGCCCTTATCGCTCGCTATGTAATGGCAGGCGACCTTAACGACTGGAGCAGGAACGCTCTGCATGCTGAGGCGGTCGGGGCGGTCGGCTTCATTACTGATGAGCGATTTGGCCAGGTATCAGCATTGCCCGGCGGCCTTGAAAGCGGTTATGTAAAACTGCCGGGACATTCATTCAACGGCTGCAAAAATATCAGTATAACCGGATGGTTCTGGCTGAATTCGTCAGAGACGCAGCAGAGCATATTCAAGCTGGAACACAATAGCAATGCTTACATAAACTGCATAGTGGTTAATAATAATATTGGTAATAAGATTGAACTTGTTATCAGTAAAAATGGCTCCGAAAATAGCTGTGTCGTACTCGCCGGGCCGGTTACTGACCGGGGCTGGGTACATCTGGCTTTTGTCCTTGATGTGCCTGGCAAACAGGCCAGACTCTTTATCAATGGCAAACAGACAGATAGTGTCAATACAAACTACTCCCTTACTGATATACTCAGCCAGGACGATCCAGATTCCAACCAGATATTTCTGGGCAACCCTGCTAACGCCTCCTCCTCGACTTTTAGTGGCCGTATGCACGATATTCGCTTCTATAACATACCCCTTACCAGCGATCAGATAGCAACTATCAGCGGTCTTACTACTGCCGATACGATAACGGTTACCCCGCCGGATAGAAAAAGCGAGGTGTCCAAACCCCACCTGCTCATCGATGGTCTGATCGCGATACCTGACATACAGATCTATACTACAGTCGGCAATATTCCTGAGTTACCTTTGTTTGTATCAGGACATTATAAAGATAAGACAGCCGGGCCTGCCGTTCGGGTCGTCTGGCCCTTTACCTCTGACTCCCATCCAGTAGATAAGGAAGGAAAATATACTGTAGTCGGTACTGTGCCCGGCAGCGAACTAACCGCCCGGGCAGAGGTATTGGTAAATACCCGGCAAATGGAAATGCCAGAGCACAAAAAGCTGACCTTTTTCGCTCTGGGGCAGGTAACCCTTGACCCTGACAGCCAGGGCAGGCCAACACCCTTTATGCAGCACCGGGATAAGTTCATCACTACTCTGGCAGAAACCAACCCAGATAATTTCCTCTATAATTTCAGAGATGCCTTTGGCCAGACTCAGCCTTCAGGAGTAAAACCGCTGGGTGTCTGGGATTCTCAGACCACCAGACTCCGCGGCCACGCTACCGGCCATTATCTTTCGGCTTTGGCACAGGCCTGTGCCTCAACCGGATACGACCAAACCCTGCAAGACAACTTCCGGCAGAAGATCGACTATATGATAAGCACTCTCTATGACCTGTCACAAAAGTCAGGCAGGCCCGCAATAGCCAATGGCCCGTTTAATGCTGACCCCGAGTTAGTCCCACCCGGACCGGGTAAAAGCAATTATAGTTCAGACCTGAGCAAAGAGGGTATTCGCACTGACTACTGGAATTGGGGCACAGGCTTCATTAGTGGCTATCCGCCGGACCAGTTCATTATGCTGGAAAATGGTGCCAGCTATGGCGGCGGCAATGATCAGGTATGGGCACCGTTCTATACGCTGCATAAAATACTTGCAGGCCTGCTCGACTGCTACGAAGCCGGGCATAATGACCAGGCTCTGGAAATAGCTCAAAATATGGCCAGTTGGGTTTATCAGCGATTAAGCAAGCTCTCACCGGCGCAACGGTCGGCAATGTGGGACAGATATATAGCCGGTGAATACGGCGGTATGAATGAGGTAATGGCCAGGCTATATCTACTGACTGGCGAAAATAAATTTATGGTATGTGCTGGCTATTTCGATAATGTCAAATTCTTCTTTGGCGACCATCAGCGAACCTCTGGACTGGCCTGTAACTACGATACTATCGGCGGCCGACATGCCAACCAGCATATACCACAGATAACCGGGGCTTTGGCATATTATCTGGCCGGCGGCGATTTGGCCTATTATAAAGTTGCCAGGAATTTCTGGAAGAAAGTCACCGGCAATTATTCATACAGCATTGGCGGTGTGGCCGGGGCAAGTAATCCCAATAATGCCGAGTGCTTTACCGCTGAACCTGACAGCTTATTTGCCAATGGATTCTCTGCCGGCGGTCAGAATGAGACCTGTGCCACCTACAATATGCTCAAACTCTCACGATTGTTATTCCTCTTTGAACAGAAGCCTGAATATATGGACTATTACGAAAGGGCTTTGTATAACCATATCCTGGCCTCGGTCGATAAAGATAATCCGGGCAATACCTATCATGTACCTCTGAACCCGGGTGCTTACAAGAGTTTTAGTAATGCCCGCATGGACGGCTTTACCTGCTGCAATGGCACAGCTCTCGAAAGCGGCACAAAATTACAGGACTCGATCTATTTTCGCTCTGAAGATGATAGTGCCCTGTATGTCAATCTTTATATACCCTCAACCCTCAACTGGCAGCAAAAAGGTATTAATCTCTCGCAAAAAACCGACCTGCCTTACAGTAATGAAGTGAAAATATTTGTTACTGCCGGCAGTGGCAGTTTCGCCCTGTTCCTGCGTGTGCCTTACTGGTCAGTAAATGGTTTTACTGTATCGATCAATGGAAATGTGCAGCAGGCAGATGCCAGACCGGGCTCTTATTGCAAACTTGAAAAACACTGGCAGCAAGGCGATATTATTTCCCTGCAAATGCCTATGAGTTTCCATCTTATGCCGGTCATGGACCGCCCCGACCTGGCAAGCGTCTTTTATGGCCCTGTCTTACTGGCAGTACAGGAAAGCGAGCCCCTGGCCAACTGGCGCAGGCTTACGCTGAACCTCTGCGACCTTGATAGCTGCTTCGCCGGCGATCCGAAATCTCTGACATTCACCAGTGACAGCCTTACCTTCAAACCCTTCTACGAGTCTTATGGCTGCCATAGCGTCTATCTTGACATTGACAATATTACTGAAGAATAACAACCAGCATGTTCTGAAGTACATTTTAAAGCTTAGGGCGGTCAAGCCGCAACCAAGAGTAATAAGAAACAAGAAATAAGACACGCAGTGATGCGTAGCATAAATAAGCTCAGGTTTC
>JAFGDI010000378.1 GCA_016932145.1 Sedimentisphaerales bacterium | reverse complement strand
TTGCAGTCAAACAGAGAAAGTCCGTTGGATTGGACAAGGGAAAATGGTATAATCATCTATTGGCCAAAGTATGGCTGGAACTGGAAATTGATAAGAATTGTAAATTGTGTGAGCTGGAGAAAAGATTTTGCGTAACTATATATTATATATCATCTTAGTATTAAACCATCTTGCCTTGACTGCCACTGGCGGCGAGCTTATCTGGTCGGATGAATTTGATGGGCCGACTATCGATCCGCTGAAATGGACTTTTGACACCGGAACCGGCAGTTGGGGCTGGGGCAATGGCGAACTGCAAAATTATACCGCACGCAGCGAAAATGCCCGCATAGAGTCTGGTAATCTGGTCATTGAGGCCAAAAGGGAAAATTATAATGGCAGTGCCTTTACCTCCGCCCGGCTCAAGAGTATCGGACGGATGGGATTTACTTATGGCACGCTGGAAGCCAGGATAAAAATACCTGATCTGGCTAATGGCCTCTGGCCGGCTTTCTGGCTGCTGGGTGACAATATCGGATCTAAGGCATGGCCGGCCTGTGGCGAGATCGATGTGCTGGAAATGGGAATGAAAGAGGCAATCGCCGCCGGTACCCAGAATCGGAGGACTAATTCCGGGGTGTTCTGGGATCATTTCGGCAGTCTGGCAAATTATGCCCTGCAAAAAGAACACAGCCTGGATCTCCATAATGATTATCATATCTATAAGCTCGAGTGGACCCCTGAGACGATCAGCACCTACATAGATGGTACCCAGGTCTATGAGATCGCCATCACCGAGCAGCCCGATGGCAGTATGGAAGAATTTCACCGGCCGATGCACCTCCTGCTAAACCTGGCTGTTGGCGGTCAGAACTTTGTAAATATTACCGACCCGGCAGCAATAACCGCCCCACTCCCGGCAAAGATGTATATCGACTGGGTCAGACTCAGTGATAATGGTCATACAGTGCTGCGCGGCAATGAAACTCAGCAGCGGGGTAACTTCGGTGTTTATACCGAAACAACTGCGGTTAGCGATAAACTTACTTTTGGCACAGATGCTAATTTGTATATATGGAATAATATGACCGCTACGACCGGACCGGCACACGAAGGCACGCAGGCATGGTCTTTCAATACTGCCGCTGATGTCTGGTGGGGTATGGGGGTGGCTTGTACTTTTGATAGAAATATGAAAAAATATTCTGATGGCTATCTGCACCTCAATATGAAGATGACATCAACTCAGTCGTTCCGGATCGGCATTAAAAGTACCGCCGCCGGTGAAAGCTGGCTTAGCGTCAAGAACGGAGCTGAACAGTTCGGACTGATAAGAGATGGTAACTGGCATGAAATGCTTATACCATTGAATCGATTTGATAATATAGACTTCAATACCATCAATCAGATATTTATGATCGCCAGTGACGGCGGCCCGGCCACTAATATCGCCATTGATAATGTATATTGGATCGAGAGCAGCCCCAGGCCGACTCCGGCTAATGGCAACTATGGAGTGTTTACCGAGACAACAGCTCATAAGAATGCCGGCGAATTTACATCTGGTGAAACCGGTAATTTCTTTATCTGGGAAAATACCCTTACTGCTGTTACTAAAACACCAAAGGAAGGCGCCGACTCGCTGGCCTATATGTCAAATGCCGGAATAGGCTGGTTTGGTGCGGCTTTTACTGCTAATGTCAAGCTCGACCTTACGGCCTATCGCTATCAGAACAGCTACCTGCATTTCGCTATGAAGACCAGCTCATCTGCTGCCTTTCAGATTGGTATGAAAAGCGGTAATGTCAAAGATATCGGCCAGCAGTGGATCGTCTTTGCTCCGGGGCATGACCACTATGGCTTTGTGCGGGATGGCAAATGGCATGAGATCAACATTCCTCTGAGCGATTTTGCCAGTGTTGATCTGAGCCAGGTCAGTCAGGTGTTTGAACTGCTGGGTACCGCCGGGCCAATCAGTGATATAGAGATAGACGATATTTACTTCAGCGGCGGGGGATTGCCCCTTCGTGAACTGCCCGGCGATATTGCCAGCGATGGCTGCGTTAACCTTACCGACCTGGAGCTCTTTCTCGGACAATGGCTCAAGGGCAACTGCTCCCTGACCGATGGACATTGCCAGGGAGCCGACCTGAACTATGATGGCCAGATCGACCTGGCCGACCTGAGCCAGCTAGCTGTCCACTGGCTCCACATCCTCTAATAGCCCTTAAGGCCCTTACGCCGGGCGGGCGAAAACTTAGCACTCACGCCTTTTAAGGTTATCCGAAATCCCAAACTCGCTTTGGGGTCGGTTTCTGCCTCACACCATCAGTCCAATCGCCCCAATCGCCCCGCAAATATCGCCCCTCCGGTGTAACAGAAACGAAAACGGCGCCTGGCACCTTTTTCTTTAACCTATTACCAATAAACTACTTATGCATATACATATTTTTCAGCATGCCATGAGAATCCGCTGGCTTTGCCTTAGGTTTAACCCACTGGTTCTCAGTTCTCGACTCCTGGCTCCTGGTTGAAATTGTGATAATACACTGAAAAAGACACCTGACGCCGTTCCAATTACATACTGATTATTTGAATATATTGGATTATTTTCTGGCAAAAATAGTGACACGAAGCATTGAGTATATTACAATCCAATTGTTCGAGAAAATGGGCATTTTGCAAGTTACTCAATACCACTTAGCTTAATGCCTTAAATGTGGTTTGTTCTTTGGCTAAAGTTTGTAACATTTCAAAATTAAAGGATGTAACTTTGAATATAAGTGATAGCAAAAGCTTACCCGACAGCACACATCGTATCGCCGTAATAGGTGCAGGCATTTCCGGTATTTCTGCGGCCTGGCTTCTTTCCCGTAAATATGATGTTACGCTAATTGAGAAGGAACCTCGACTTGGCGGTCATGCCCATACCCATACCCTTGCTAATGGCCCCGATGCAGGAACTCCCATCGATATGGGGTTCATAGTCCTTAATGACCGCAACTACCCCACCCTTCTAAACTTATTTGGCCAATGGGGCGTAAGTGTGCAAAACTCAGATATGTCCTTTGGTTTTGCCGACAAAGAATCTGGCTTTTATTATTCGAGCGATGTTCCAGGCGGACTATTCGCGCGTCGGCTAAATATGATCTCTCTTAATTTCTGGAGGTTGATCTGGGACATATTCCGCTTTAACCGTATAGCCCTTAAAGAATTAGACAGCGGTTCAATAGGCAAACTGACTCTGGGTCAATTCCTCGATAAATATGGATTTTCCCAGGTTTATATCGATTCCCATATTGTCCCGGTCAGTGCTGCGGTATGGTCCACGCCCAGTGACAATATTCTGGATTTCCCCGTTGAATCAATTATTCGTTTTTATAACCATCATGGTCTGCTGGCTCTTACCAACAGACCCCAATGGAAAACTGTTGTCGGAGGCAGCATTTCTTATGTTCAGGCCTTCGAGAAATTATTTCAGGGTACGGTTAAAAAAGCATGCCCGGTTATTTATGTCAGGCGTATGGCCGATAAAGTTAAGGTTGGCTTGCAAAACAACAACGAGATGGAATTTGACAGTGTCGTCCTTGCTACCCACGCTGACATTAGTCGGAAAATACTCCAAGATCCTGAACCTGCCGAAAGCCTGCTCTTGAATAAATGGAGCTACACGCCCAATAATGTGACGCTTCATACCGACACACAGGTTATGCCACCCAATCGAAAAGCATGGGCTAGCTGGAATTATACAAAACTATCAAGTGAAAAGCATAATCCTATGGTTAATATGTCATACTATATGAACAGGCTGCAAAAGCTAAATACAAAAGCAGATTATTTTGTAACCCTGAATGGTGATGGCTGGACTGATGCAAATCAGGAAGTTAATTCTATCTTATTCGATCATCCGTGCTACACTTTTGACTCTCTCAGTACGCATAAGGAGCTGGATACCATTAACGGCAAAAACCGCATCTACTACTGCGGCGCTTATTGCGGGTTTGGATTCCACGAAGACGGCGCTCGTTCTGGACTCAGGGTAGCACAAAAGTTTGGGATATACGCATAGCGTATCATTTAACCAGAATCGCTTCGGATAACTT
>JAFGDI010000377.1 GCA_016932145.1 Sedimentisphaerales bacterium | reverse complement strand
TGATCCAGCGGTATGCGCCTGTCCTTACTGCCCGGAATACGATAACCCTTGAGCTGACCAGAATCAAACCACTTTGAAACTGTTCTTGGGGCTACATTACATATCTTGGCAACCTGTCCGGTTGTTAGTACATCTTTTCTGTTTTCTACTGCTACATTTGATTTCACTTTAACACCCTTAAATCTTTCACAGGGGAGACAGTCTTCTCCGTTCCGTTGTCAAGCTCTCTCCACATACTACTATTACATTTTGTCTCTTTAAGTCTCACTTTACAGGCATATCTTCGACCAATAATAAGAGCGAGTTAATCAGACTTTTAAAATTAATCAAAAAAAATGGAAAAATCGTTAAAATTCACCCTTTCAGACCGAGAAATATTATATCCCGCAAAAGTTATCGGACCTGGACTGACAAAAAAAAGTAGTACCCCAAACTGGTACTACCAAAATAGACTCTATAGAAAACGAAATTTCAATACTGCCAGTTGACCAAACAGGCAATAAAAACTGCTCTCTTAATACTGAACAGCCTTATGACAGATCAACGCCTTGAGGTCACAGCAGCTTTATCTTTTCCTCGCGATTCAACATCAATTGAATAGCTTTCCTCGACATTGAAGCCATATTTCAGACGCATATATACCCGGATCGCTTCTGCTGAGCTCAGGGCATAGGCATAGCAACCCCGAGGACGATGCGGGAAATGACCATCTTTCATTTCTGGTATAAAACCTATAGCCCCTTGAGACATTTCATACCATATTGGTTCAAAATATGCCAGTGCCTGTCTTACTGCCAGTTTGGAATAATTATAAGCAGCGGCCCTTATCTCTATAAAGCTGGGGTAAACAAAAGGCCAGGCCGTACCATTATGAGCTGCCAGCCGCCTTTGCAGCTCGCTACCCTTATAATAACCCTGATAAGGCAGGCGAGGGTCAACCAGCAAATTACCATTATCATCAGTAATACAATGGGGAACATCAAGCACATCTTCACTCAATGAGCGAATAGCACCGGGAATAAGCAGTTTACGATTTATCCGTTCAACTATCAGCTTACTCTTGTCCTGGGGCACTAATTTAGCTTTTACCGCCGCTAACTGATTAAATCTCACGGCATTATCAACCATTCGACCACCGCTGAGCAAAGCTCCGCAATTGTCACCATGAGCACCAACAACATCAGCCAGACAGCGATTAGTGTCATCCCAGAATAAGTCCATAAACCAGCGGTTCAGAGAAGCTCTGAGTTCAGCGGCATAACTGGCCTGCCCAGGATCGAATAATTTTATCACATCAAGGGCGCGATACCAGAGACTCTCGATCTCGACAGGATAACCAGCCCGCTTTGTCGCCTGTGGGAACTTTGTATCCATCCAGGTAAAGCAGTCCGGGCTATAGAGCATACCCGTTTCACTGTCAATACCCACTCGCTGCGGTGATGCCGGGCTGGTAAACTCACGAAAAATATTACCTAATACCTCACGAACCGACCGACGGCCATCAAGACCACAGTCCCAGAAGGTCTCATCACCTGTATATTTCACATAACTGCGCGCAGCCAGAAACAACCTGAGCGAATTTTCCAGGCAGGAATGATCCTGTATGCCGCTATTGAGCCAGTTAGCTAATAAGCCGCCCTGCTCTGTCGCTGCTGCCTTTAATATTATATCGCGTGCCACCTCAGCCCGACCGGCAGCAATAAGACCACCAACTGCATGTAATGAATCTCTGGTACGACTGCCCAGCCAGGGCCGACCAGCAGCCAATAGCCAGCGTCCGCCAGCCTTTATAAGAAATTGATCCAGTGAATCAACCAGTAATTTAACCTTTGGGTCTCGCTGAGCCGCATGGACCGGCACTTTATTGATAAGCTCTTTAACATGTCGGGTATTGTTTTGCTCTATACTGTAAGCAGAGGTATTATTCGCTTTCTCTAACGGCTCTGTTGACAGGGTAACTATGTATGATTCACCCTTATTGAGCTTAACCTTAAACACTCCGGGGAAAAACGCATCTCCTGTTGACGGCAGATCATTTTCGCCATCCTGCGGGAAAATAATACCACATACCTTATGGGGCAGATGAACAAACTCACCCTGTTTACTGACAACATTTAATACTACATCTGATGTCGGCCTGAAATAATAGCCTGGCTGGCTATCACAAAGGGCATAGCTATGACTCAACCATTCCTGGGCATGACCTTCAGGGTCAAAGACGAACTGATCGTGAATATTACGAAACTCGATCGCCGCCTTAACTGAAACTATGACCAGGGAATTAGCCTGTTTAACCTTATAACGAAGCATTACGGTATTTTCATTCCGCGATATTATAAGGCTTCTTTCTATTACCAGATTATATTCACCATCATCATAAACAAATTCCCAGGTTGGATTCGGATGGCTGATAAAAGAGCTGACAAACCCCTTATCCAGATCAAAGACCTTCTGGCCGATCTGAACTGTCTCAAAAAGACATCTGCTCAAAGAATATCTCTGGTCAGGACTGCTCTTATCAATAAGCACGCTAAGCAAAGTATCGTACTTGGTATTGAGCGTACCTGGCATAGCCGGGACCTGACATACAGAACCATGTATATTGGCCAGATTCACATTGGTATAGTTATGTCGGAGATGCTCTTTGTCTATCTCCAGCGGGAACAGTCTGGGCGATACTATGCTCTTGCTACTTCCAGGCACAGACAAAACCGGATATTCCTCGCCCGGCCTCTGACGCTGTATCATCCGATCGTGTTCGATAACCCAGTTGAAGCTCAATCTGGCATACTGATTATTCGGCATAGGCTCAAATAAAACCCAATGATGAAATTTATTGGCCGGGATCGATTCCTGTATTATTACGCTGCTGTGACCATTATCAGAGCTATCAACGCACTCCTGAGACTGAAAATCCTGACTTTCAGTCAATCGCAAATATGCAGTACAAGGCATAAATGTCTCGGCTATAAGCCACTTATCGCCATTTATCATAAATACTTTATTGCACTTACGGAAGTTCCAGACAGCAGAATATTCATCAATCTGCTCTTGCGTTATACGAGCCAGAGCTTCTGCAATATCACAACTTTCCAGATATCTCAAACTGGAAGTTTCTACCAGGGCGATAAACCGCCTGAGATCAGTAACAGCTCTGAGCAATTTTTCCTGCGGTATGCGTCCAACCTCTTCCGGCCGAAACTTATGCAGTAATATCTTGTAGATCAATTTTATCTTCAGTTCGTCCAAGTCATATATCGCCGGTACTTGCAAATGATAAGGATCTTGCGTTGATTCCTTGCGATACACCTTACACTCACCAGGGCCTAAGGTCATGCCATGCTCGCCCGCAGCACTGATAATGTCATTTTCCTGCAATAAATTCTTAAAACAGCTATCTTTACCCAAATGACATTCCAGTAAGTGCCAGTTGATCCACTGCTGATGCTCAGTATCGAGATTAATAAAACAGACTACACTATTACCTGTCCTGTCATCATATCTGGAGAAAGCCAACACGCCAGGATTGCCAACCTCAAACATGTTCAGGTTACCGCTACACCAGAAAGCCGGGTTCTCTCTCAATATCTTATTGATCTGCGATATTTCTTCTACCAGGTTTTCTTCCGCACCCCAGTTCAGACCTGTATTGCGATGTACATCGATCTTTTCTGTTGCCAGCCACTCTACACCATTAGAGAACCCCCAGGCACCAGCCGGTGCGGTAAAGGCACAAAGACTTAAACGCATAAGGGTGTATATCTTACCTTTTTTTGCCAGCCGGTCATTGTCATGCGTTTCTGCATAATTGACCAGTACCCCCTTCTGACCGGATGTGCGATTGGCATAATCCATATACCACTGGATCTGCCCTTTATCATAATTCTGGAACAGTTCTGAGTAGGCCCAGTTATTCATGCCCTCTGTCAGTAGCTTTTCCGTCGTCTCAAGTGGTCCACCCAGACCTTCAAGTAAGAACATGGTATCAGGGAATTTCTCCCGGACTTTACTGATTATATATTGCCAGACCTCAACAGGAATCATATACCCGGCATCAAGGCGGAAACCATCTACCCCCCGCTCACACCAGGCCAGAAAGACATTAGCCATATACTGCCAGAGGTCCTTATAGTTATAATCAAGCTCAACCAGATCGCCCCAAACGACTCCCCAGGCCCCCGGCGAGATCAGCTTCTGATCTTGAGCTGTCTTGAACCACTTACGGTGAGTAAAGAGCAGACTACTGGCCCAGCCGGTATGATTTATGACCATATCAAGAAAGACCCTGGCTCCCATACCATGAATAGTGCTGGTAAGGTCGATAAACTGATCTTCTATAGTCTTATACCGACTAAAAGTACCATAAACATGGTCTATACCAAAATAGTCAGTAGTAGCATAAGGACTGCCATAATAGCCCATTCTGCCATAACTGTGCGGCACCGGATTGATTGGCAGAAAGTGGATGATCTTCATACCCAGCTTGCCAATAATGAAAGGCAGCTCTTTTTTGAACAGTTCAAAACTGCCGCCCGAACCGATAACATGGGCACCGGTTGACTCGATCTCTTCTATGAGCTTTTCAAATACCTCATTTTTCAGCGAAGGCTGATCCTTATCAACACCAAAATTACGCAAAAAGGCACAATAAATGCTATTATCCTTCGCATATGATATCGGACTGACACTGACACCTATATTAGGACCATCTGCCCAGACCACCCAGGGATTCTGCTTATCTGCTGACTCGACCCGAACCTTAAACTGGAAGAAACCCACCTCACTGAGCAATATATCACAATAATAGCTATTATCAGTAGTGTCATGACGGGCTATGATATCATAATAATCCGTGGAGGTAGAACGCCCCTTCTCTACCAGGTCTATAAACTGCTTTCTTATAGGACCTGCCTGATTCAAATTAGTTCTGAGAACAACATTGAACCCAGAGCGTGCCATGTCCGGACATTCAACCCGAACCTTAACTTTCAATACAGAATACTGTATCATATTACTGCTATGTGCAGGGGAAAATTCGATCTTTTTTATACAATCTGTTGAGAGAGTCACTTACTAACCTCTAACCACTTTGTTTACTAGTAATTAAGTAACTATTAAGCCAAAAAACCAACACAAACTGGCCCGTCCAAAAACGAGGCCTGTAAATTGAAATCGGCTATTTAGTTCAGATAGTATAAAAAAAAGGGATTAGAAAAAATAAATAATACCAACCTGATAAAAAAGCTTAGTTATCGGACGATAATTGATAGAGTTGGCAATCGATGCAGTCTTTGTCTATTATCTGGCCTTTTTCAATGAGGCGAAGGGCTTTCTGGCCCAGTACTTTGACCTTATCGGCTGGCGGAATACCTGTGCCGGGGCGTTTGGCGGTAAGCATTCTTTCTGTTATGACAGTGCCGGGCACTATATCACAAGCGGCTGCCAGTGACAGACGAGCGACATTTCTTACCTCGATCTCTTCATTAGCAGGCTGTTTAATGCCATC
>JAFGDI010000376.1 GCA_016932145.1 Sedimentisphaerales bacterium | reverse complement strand
ATATTTTGACCTGGGTCAACGAGATACTGCCATTGATCTTGCCAGAGACACTTATACCAAATACCCTGACAATGTGTCAATAACCCGGCTATATATACAATTATTGCTGGCTGATCAGCAGGGGCAGGAAATTGGAACTAATTTACTTGAAAAGGCTATGGAAAAATTCCCGGAAGATTCCATATTACAGTTCCTTAAAGCCAGGCTGCTATATAGCAAAGGAACCAGACCTGATCTTGATGAAGCGTCAGATATACTTAATAAAATACTGGAACACCAGCCTGAAAATATTCAGGCGTGGCTGCTTGCCGGCGAGATTGAGTTCAATCGTCAACAGTATCAGAGAGTTGTAGATATTATTTATCAGGGACTTTCCTTTAACCCTGGTAATCAGGATTTGCTCCTTCTTAAAGCCAGAGCAGAAAATGAATTCTCTCCCGAATTGGCTGTTGCTACTATGAAAACACTCCAGAGTATTAATACCTCTGATGCCAATATTGCGATAAAGTTGGCAACTATTTATGCCAGTCAGGGTAATAACACTGAGGCCCTGGGGTTATTGGAAACAGCGGAAAAGCTCACTAACAATCAAGACCAGATCGAAGCTGTTAAACTTCTGCGTTCGCTGATTGAATACCGTTCCGGCAATGTTAATGCCAAAGAGTACGCCATAAATATTCTGGCTCAAAAACCTGATAACATCAGTGCCTTCTCGGTCTTATTGGAAATATACATTTCTGACCAGAACTGGGATCTGACTCGCAGTACAATTGAACAATGGCAGAAAAATAATTCAGAGAATACTGATTCACTTTTTGAAGCAATTAGAATATTGGCAAGAAAGCGTGACATGCCTCAGGCCAAAGATCTGGTAATTGAAATATGTAATAATATACTGGCAATTAAGCCGGGCAATATAGATGCAATGCAAATCAAAGCATCCTTAGACCTCATTGGCAAGAATAATTCACAGGCTATGAATATTTATCGTGAAATACTTGCTAATGACCCTAAAAATACCATTGCTATAAATAATATGGCATGGATGCTCTGTGAAGACCAGAATAATCCTCAGGAAGCTCTCAAGCTGGCATTACAGGGATTGGAACATTCTCCTGAATATGCTGACCTTATCGATACGACTGGTGTTATATATTATAAGCTCGGTGAATATCAGAAATCAGAAGAAATGCTTCTTAAGTGCATAAATCTTTACAATACCAATAACCCCGCACTTACCGGCACTTTTTTCCATCTGGGCCGTACTTATTATAAACTTAAAAACTCTGTTCAGGCCGGTGTCTATCTTAAAAAGGCATTGGAATACAATGAGGTCACTAATGTACTTTCAGATATTGAAATAGCTGAAATATATGAAATGTTGAAATAATACATGGGCCACCTGGCCTGATCTGGTAATTTCAGAGCCAGACTGATCGGATTCGTTCCAGATCAGTCTGGCTTTTTTTATATTCATAACCGTCCGGGGAAGTGTCTGTTGTTTACTTGGGATGCCATTGATTTGAAAACAGGGATTTGAGGTTTTTGGCGAACTATTCTTTTAACTCTGTAGCCAATCTGGCCGTTTCGCTGCAATAAGGATATTGTTCCTGCATCTGTTTCCAGATATTGCGGGCAGGCTCTGTCTGGTCTAAGGCCAGAAAGGCCTGTGCCCTGAGATATAATAGTTGCGGCATAATAGTATCAGAAGCAGACAAAGCCATACATCTGCCAGCAACATTGGCCTGCCTCAAGGCGGCACCGGCTGCCTGGAGCAGAGATAATCGAGTAAGATTATAATCAGAAGTGAACAGCCAGGCAGGCGACTTGTCCAGAGCGTCGTTAAGCTCATTATAGCTCTTTGCTATCAATTCGGGATCAGAGCCCTGAACAATGAGCTTCGCCCGCCGCAAAATAGCCGTAAGTTCCTGCTGTCTCATATTCTCATCAGCGGCAGAACCAGCAGGCATACTGAAATAGTCCGCTTCAGCTACTGTTCTGCCACAGCCCAGCTCGATCTCAGCTTGGAGTATCTTGCGTCTGATGACCTGAGTTAATGACATATTACCCTTGAGCCTTTGCAGTTCTTGCTGGGCCAGAGCGTAATCACCGGCATGATCGATCAATAATCTGACATAGTGCAAACGGGCATCTATATACCACTTAGACGGGCTGTCAGAGCTGAGCATCACGGCCAGCAGAGCGATAGCCATATGAGTTTTGTTTGCCGTTATAGCAGAGAGATATTGAGCGAGTTCATAATAAAAAGCCGGATCAGCAGAAAAATCGTGAGAAGTCGCCGGTCGGCTGCAAATAATACCTGCCACCGCAGCCTGGAGCTCATTCATTTGCAGCTCGGCTGCCAGATCGAATAAGCCTTTAAGGCTGTTTATATCTGCATGGGCCAGAAAGACAGTATCCAGAGCATTATCGAAGATGCGCTTATTTCGCGGCTCGCATCTGAGTTTGCCAGTATCGATGTCAGCAGATACTTTCTGTCTGGCGTTAAAAACCGTATTACCGGCTGCGGTTGCGGTTAATGTTACCTCATATTCCCCGCGTGCCAGATAGACATGCTCGATCTGAGCTCCCCGGGCGACCAGGCCATCTGCCATCTCCCAGCAATATTCGAGCTGGTCATTATCCTGACCGGCAGGAGGTATTACCTTAAATGCAACAGCAACCAGAGCAGGCGAATTGGCATGATCGCTGCGAAGATCATCTGTTACCTGCCAGCTGAATGATCCTGCCGGAGTGCTGTCGATGGTGGCAAGTGAAACGGGCCGATAGTAACCCCAGCTAAGGAAATCAGGTGCTGTCATAATGCGATATACACCATCGGCAAAACGCCAGGCACACATAGTGTATTGCCTGCCCCATTGATTATAATTCATATATTCGAGCTTATGTATCCCCGGTTCAAGCCAGACCTTGCCGCTATATTCGCAGCGGCGCCCGGCGTGGAAATCATGCCTGTCGGGCCAGTGCACCACAAAGCGGTCATCAATGAAAATAGTTGAGCCCCAGTTCGAGGCGGTGGCAAAATCATATTCGCCAGCCTGACGAATATTGAACCAGCCCTTGTAGGTATATAAACCCAGGCAATCCTTTTCCTTTTGTCTGGAAATGAGTGCATCGCCCTGCCAGAGCAAAGCCGGGGGAAAACTGGCGTGAATAGCATCAACTGGCCGGAAATCAACCTTCCGGGCAGTTGCTGACCAGGCTTCCATAAAACCCGGATGAGTAGAGACACGCTGGGTGTCCTGAGTCAGGATCCTTGTCTCGAGAGCCAGCCCGGCGGGAAGCTCCCACAGGTTACCCGGAGTTAATACTGTCTCATTGAGGTCAGTGGTCATATAAGCATAATATAATTCACTGCCGGAGCTGCTGTCGAAAATGATGCGTAGCGGCCCGCGTACAGGATTACTGACTATTTGTGAGTTAACTTCCATACCCGTACCGGTCAGAACCTTAATCTGCTGCACCGGGCCGATGGTCTCCGGCACATAAAGATCAGCAAGCGAGCTTTGAGGGTTTTTACCCAATTCAAGAAATCCGGGAGCAGACCAGATGACCTCACTATTATCATCACCCGATACCACTGTTATGAGTTTGAGCTTGCGTGCCTCCAGCGGAATGGCGATGTTGATCTCAACTGGTCGGGCATATTTACCGATCTGAGGCGAGGTAAATATCTTTTCACTTTCGGTCCATATCTCCAAACGCACCCGGGCCGAATCCGATGAATTATCAGCAAGACCCACAAGAGCGGTAAATCTCTGATAGCGGCCATTACAGCGATATACGGCCAGTCCTGAACCTTTGACCGCCATATAATAACTGCTGATACGACCATTAAGAGTTTTGTAATGGGCTTTGCCCGGCTGCGGGCCAAAGGAAAGATTATTGCTAGAATCAGGATTGACCAGTCTCACATCGGCAAGATGAATATCAGGGTTAACAGACTTATTATGGTCAGGCTCAAGAGTAAATGCTAATTGGGCTGAAGGACAATGCCATTGACCGGCAAATAAACCAGAGCCGCCCTGACTGACCAGCATTACAAATAATATAAATATAAATTCAGTTAGTCTTTTCATTTAATTCTCGTATTATCCCCCGGGCCAGCAGACCATAACAGGTGTACTCGCAATCAGAATAATTATCATGCATACTGCCGCGATAGCTGCCATCGGAAAGAACCAGCGTATCAAGCCGGGCGGCCATCTGCCGGGTTTGCTCAATGCTGATCTTATGCCCAAAGCCACAATATGCCAGGGCAAAGAGACCTACGGCTGTTGATAAAAGGTCCATCTCAGCTCCGGGAGCAACAGCCAGACCGCCATCGGCACAAAAACAGCTCAGCAGCCAGTCGGCAGAAAGACAGGGAATTTCCAATCCGGAAATCTTATGCAGGATCATTGCCGCTGCGGTAGTGGGAACCAGCCCTACCGGCATATTGATATCATTAACAAAGGAACCATCGGGCAATGAGAGTTTTTGCAGGGAATCAACCAACCTGAAGCTGTTATCAATATTTATTCCGATATCCTGTATGGCATTTACAGCCAGAAAAGCAGCGTAGGAACTTCCTGAGACCTTCTCGTGCTGATCCAGAGCATAACCACCATCAGCGGTGGCAAAATCAGATATACGCCCGGCTATTTTATCACGCAGGGCATTAAAACGATACTCCAGCGAGAGAAAGCCAAAACACCTGCCATAAGAAGCCACTTCAACCAGATCCATATCCGGCAATAAAGGATATAAACCCTGAAGATAGCCGCTCAATCGTTCGTGAGGCACTGGCAACCCCACAGCTTTCATCAATTGCAGACCGAAAACGGTATAGTACAGGTCGCTTTTGCCATTGCGATCTACAAAGCCTCCATCCCGGGCCATTTGAGAAATAATATATTCAGAAAGACAATTGCAGGCCTCAGGACCAGGCCCGGCATAACCGCCTGTCAAATACCGTAATATTGAATCTCGAATGGTCAATGTCATGCTCCAGTATTTTTT
>JAFGDI010000375.1 GCA_016932145.1 Sedimentisphaerales bacterium | reverse complement strand
TTATATGTATAGGTTTAGGCCCTGCTGGGATGGCAGTATCTATAATGGGTAGCGAAATGGGGCTGAAGGTATGCGGAATCGAAAAGAACAAGATCGGCGGTGAATGCATGAATTGCGGCTGTATCCCCAGCAAAGCATTGCTGCGTATGGCTCAATTCCGTCACAATATAACAGGGTTCGCCAAAAAAAGACTCAGTGAAACACCCCTGCCTGCCGTCGGAGATATATTTACCAAGATCGCTGACGACCTGAAATATATCAACGAAAAAAAGACTATGAATATGTTCGATAAGGTTGACCTTATCCTTGGAGAAGGTGCCGCCAGTTTTATCGATGATCATACCGTTGCCGTTGGCAATCGAAAAATAACTGCTAAACGCATCTTTATAGCAGCCGGCACTAAACCTGCGATACTGCCTATTGAAGGGATCGACAAGGTAGAGTATCTCACAAATGAAAATATATTCAAGCTGGAAAAAGTTCCGACCAGTATGATAATAAGCGGCGGCGGTGCAATTGCTTGTGAAATGGCTCAGGGCTTTCAGCGTCTGGGCTGCCAGGTAACACTCATACAGCGTTCAGCACACCTGCTATCAAAAAATGATCCGCAAGCAGCAGAAACACTCGAAGAAACCTTAAAGGCAGAAGGTGTTGATCTGCTTACCGGTGAAATAATTCAATCTGCGGTAAAAACCGAAAACGGAGTATCAATAACCACTAAAAATGGCAAGGTTGTAGAGGCTGAAAAGATATTGTTAGCTACAGGGCGAGCGATGAACTTTGCCGGTTTTAATCTTGAGGCAGCAGGTGTGGTTTACGACCATAAAGGTATAAAAGTTGATAAGTATCTTCGTTCCAGTAAAAAGCACATTTATGCCGTTGGCGACTGCAATGGCTATTATCAATTCAGTCATGCAGCTATGCATCAGGGCATGATCGCGATAATGAATTCCATGATGCCAGGGTTCATGAAAATGGATTTCCGGAAATTTGTTGTTCCATCTACAATATTCACAGAGCCCCAGATATCACAAGTAGGTAAAAGTCAGAAAGAACTGGACGACAAAGGGATTAAATACCAGACACACCAAGTGCGCTACGATGGCTATGGTGCTGCTATAGCAGAAGATATAGAAGCAGGATTTGTCAAAGTTTTTTGCAGCCCTGCTGGTCGGATATATGGCGTTGTTATTGCTGGTGAAGGCTCAGGAGAGATGATCAATGAATGGGCTATGGCGATCCAGTGCAAAATACCCATGCACAAGGTTATGATGCTTCAACATTCATTCCCAACAATGGGCTTTTTGAGCAAAAGGGTTGCTGAAACCTGGATGATGGCTAAGATGAAGTCAAAAATTATTCAAAAAATATGCAAAAAGATGTTTTAAATGCTTATATAACTTATTACTAATAATTACTTTATAGAAATATCAGATAAGTTTGAAAATAATTATTTTTTCATTTGCATATTGTTTTGTTTGTGGTAGAATTACAAGTAAGTAGATAGAGACGCAAGAGAGAGTTAACTGTAGATAGCAGAAGCTGAATCTTGCGTTTTTTTTTGCGCATTTTTCCCCTTTCTGGAGAGATTCCTTATAACAACTTGAATAAGCAGATGTTATGTTACATCTTGATAGCGTACAGTGTTATAGAATGAGTGCAAACTCAGAAAGAAAGTGAGAAAACTTAATGAAAAAGTTATTGTCAGCGATGCTCCTGTTATTGGTCTCTTCCAGTGTTCAAGCAGTATTTTGCCATGAAGTAGATTTTTCTGTTTTTAATATCAGAAACAATAACGGTTCCATAACCGAACCCTGGGATAATGATATGTCAATTATTGAAAATGCAGAAGGAGATGGTTTCAGCGCTGCCACACCCAGAGCCAGCCAGAAAGTAGGCTATGGTACAAACGCTTTTGATGGCATGGCAGTTAATACAATCAACACAGCAAATTGGAATACAGTAGTAAATGATACGGGCAAAAACATTGTTCCTTATATAAATATGTGGGTAACAGATGGAACACATTATGCTATCATTTCATCCGAAAATGACTATCGTGGCACAGATTTTCTAACCAGGCAGGAATGGAAAATATTTGAGTATGAAAATTACAACGACATTGACTGGCTTTTTGATAGCGGTACAGGTGCCCGGGATACTGCTCAATATTTAACTCTGAATGGCACAAGAGTTACGCTTTCTGATTTTTCCGATTCCATAGTGCTTGGTTCCCCACTATTCCCCGCAGAATATGATGGAGTTGGCTATGGAGCCCCCAGAGCAAATTATGGCTTCAATATACTAATGGGAGATACAATGGCTAATTACATTGGTGGCTTCACTATAGCGGATATGACAATTACAATTGACGAAACAAGATATTGTGTTACCCCTGAACCGGCAACGCTTGGTGTATTGGCTTTGGGTGGAATAATGGCAATTCGCAGACGCAGAGCTTAAAAAACATTTTATATGAACAAACGATAGATCAGGGCCTTGCCAGTCTAACTGGCAAGGTTCTTTTTGTATAGGTGGTTATCGTGGTAATATTCTAAAACGGTGGTTATCTTCTAACTTGTTCCGACAGCGTTCAATGCTTGTTGTAGTGCCAGCCTGCAAACAGGGACTATATTTCTGTCCTGTCCAGGTGTTCATTTCATATAAAATAGCAACACAATGACAAAAAAGTTGATAAATGATCGATATGTGCTATAATGGCTATTTGTTATTAAGAACTTGCTACATAAGGAAATAAGATAAATGTCAGAACAAATAAATACCAAAGTGCTTATGGAAACCACCAAGGGTAATATA
Source organism: Sedimentisphaerales bacterium (assembly GCA_016932145.1). Classification (GTDB taxonomy): domain Bacteria; phylum Planctomycetota; class Phycisphaerae; order Sedimentisphaerales; family SM23-30; genus JAFGDI01. Next base: position 1,170 of record JAFGDI010000375.1, on the reverse strand, counting down.
ACTATAGAGCTGGACGACCAGAAAGCTCCTGTTTCGTGCGAAAACTTCATAAGTTATGTGAAGGAAGGCTTTTACGATGGCGTTATCTTCCATAGAGTAATTCCTGGCTTTGTAATCCAGGGTGGTGGCTTTACAGAAGATATGAAGCAAAAAAAGACAAAATCACCAATTAAAAATGAAGCAAGAAATGGCCTGAGTAACACTAAGGGCACGCTGAGCTATGCCCGCACTCAGGACCCTGACAGCGCAACATCACAATTTTTCATAAATGTTGTAGATAACAGCAGTAAACTCGACCCAGGTAAGTATGACCCTAATGGTTATGCGGTTTTTGGCAAAGTTATTGAAGGCATGGATGTCGCTGAGGCTATTGTATCAGTTGAAACTCATACTGTTGGTTACTATGGTGATGTGCCGGTACAACCGATACAAATTATCAAAGCCAGCATAATATAATTCAGAAAAGTTATTTATTTGCTAAATGCCTGAGCTGATTCAGGTCGATATTTGTTACATGTGTAAATTAAACAGACATATTAATGCATTTACCCTAACAGAACTGATTATAGTTATTGCTATAGTCCTGTTACTGACAGCTGTAGTGCGCCCTGCACTTCAGTCCGGGCAGATAACATCAAAAAGGACTTTGTGTCAATACAATCTCAGAAATATCGTTCTGGCAGCGGAAGCATATTGCAATGACAATAGCGGCTACCATCTGGCAGGCCCACCCAATAGCGGTAAAGCATTCTGGATGACTGATAACTGGAGCAGGCCATTAAGTGCATATCTGGTTGACAGCAATACATTTATATGCCCTTCTATTGACGATGCGAGCCAGACAGAACCCGTAGGCAGCTATGTTTATTCCATGAGCTTTTTCCATAGTGCAGAACAAATTAACACTATTACCACCAGCAACGAGACGCTGAGTCACAGTTTATCGGTAACAGCTCAGAGCAAAGATTCGGTCAGATATGCAGACTCTAAGATAATGTTCGGCGAATGGCACAGTAACCATGCCCTGAATGACGATGAGGCTGGCTGGTGGAATTGGTCCGGAAAAAGGAATTTCGTCTTTGCCGATGGCCACAGTGCTTTTATAGAGGCAACCAGAATATCGCAGGCTAATGATAATCTGCCAGATGCCAATGTTACAATTGACGGCAT
>JAFGDI010000374.1 GCA_016932145.1 Sedimentisphaerales bacterium | reverse complement strand
CTGAGACGCATAATCATGCGTCTCTACATTTTGCAAATCAGGATATCTAATGGCAGAGAAATTCAATGATGAATATCGTGTTCTACCATGTCGATGGAATACATGGAATTATAGCCTGAATGGTATGTACTTCATTACCATCTGCACAGATAAACGCAAACACTATTTCGGTGACATCAAGAATAACCAAAATATTCAGCTATCAGAAATAGGTAAAATAGCTCTACAATACCTGATTGAAATACCTCAGCATTTCCCCTATGCTCATATCGATGAATATGCAATAATGCCTGACCATATCCACGCAATAATCATTATCGACAAATCCCCAGTAGAGACGCATGATTATGCGTCTCATGCCAAAGATTCAGACCCGATTGCCCCCGTAGAGACGCATGATTATGCGTCTCAAAACAAATGCAAACCCGGCTCGGCTTGCACATCTGAGACGCATAATCATGCGTCTCTACATTTTGCAAATCAGGCCCGGCATACAGATTTCGCCACCAATAAATTCGGGCCACAATCTAAAAACCTTTCATCAATTATCAGAGGATATAAAGCCTCCGTTAAAAAATTCACAAACATAAACAATATTTCATTCCAATGGCAAACAAGATTTTATGACCGGGTTATCAGAACACCGCTTGAATTACGCCTGATTCGCCAGTATATAATCGACAATCCCAAAAACTGGCTTATTGACAAAGATAATGAAGAAGATTATCTCATCCTCTACGATAATGAAACTAACCCGTAGAGACGCATGATTATGCGTCTCAAAACAAATGCAAACCCGGCTCGGATTGCACATTTGAGACGCATGATCATGCGTCTCTACGAAAAAAGCCGGTTACTGACATTATATCAGCAACCGGCTTTTATTTTCATTCAATAATTATTCTCTGTGCATCATGGCAACAGGAGGAACAGGAAGATGAAGCCCAGCAGACCAACTGACTCTACCAGACCCATTGCAATGATCATAAATACAAAACCTTTGCCCTCACCTTCGCACAGAGCGCGACAGGCTGCGGCACCGATCTTACCCTGATACCAGGCACTGAACAGCTCGATCAGGCCACCGGCCAGACCAATACCGAAAAATGCTCCTGGGAATGATGCTATTATCGGCTCTACACCTTCAGCACCAAAAGCCTTACCCTTCATAAATACCAGGGCCAGGATCAAGGCATAAAATGTCTGCGACAGAGGCATACCAGCCAGAATGATATACTGAAAGCTCAATGGTTTTCCGGCCTTGGCTTCCTTTGCCCAGGCTCCAGCTGCTGCCTGACCGGCAACACCTATACCCAGTGCGCTTCCTACGGCTCCTAAACCAAGAGCCAAACCGAGACCCATCTGTCCCATTGTTACTGGCATTGTTATATCCATGTTCAAATCTCCTAAAAACTAAAATAGTTAATAATATTTTTGGTTTTACTTCTTATTTCCGAACGGCTTATACGCATAACCGCCCCACTGAATTCCGGCACCTCCGGAAAATTCCAACATATTCAGACGAACGCCATGCGCCAGCACAGCGATCAGACATAGTACAATATTTAATGCGTGACCAAAAAAGATCACCACAGCTCCTAATATCCAACCGATAAAGCCAAACTCAAACAGGCCGGCCCCCATTCCATTGAACGAGTCTGCCATATAATAACTTGCCAGACCTACCGCCATAAGGCGAATATAACTCATAGTATCGCCAAAAGCTCCTATTGTCGGCAACAAAGAAGAGGCAAAACCAGTAGAGAGCCTGACCAGTATATTCTTATTCGGACTGGAAAACGCCACTGCCAGCATAAAGCCCAGTGTCAACAATACGGCTATCAGGCCAACAGGCATGATCAAATTATCAGGATAGAATAAACTCCATATTATTCCCAGCATAGCCAGTAAAATAAATATCCAGCCGCACTCGGCAAATGCCCGCCGGTCGGGCCAGATCGCCAATAGCTGACAAAAATGAGCTAATACCAGATGCACACAGCCGATCAGGAAGCTCAACTTAGTAACCTTGGCTATCGAAACCTGAGAATCTATGTCCCAGAAAAATGCAACTGAATTCATTAACTTACCAACAGCAGAAAACTGCTGCGTCTGGGCATCATAAAACTGGGCCGGGGTTATACCAAAAATATTACCTGATAGCAGACCCCAAACCAGAGTCGCAACACCCACAACCTTTACCAGATTGGTCATGTCGCGACCGGCAATAGCATTTAGTTTTTTGGACATACCAAAACTTATAATGGTAAATAATAAGCCATAGCCGGCATCACCAATGATCATCGCGGCAAATAACGGAAAAGCGACCATAAAAAATGGCGACAGTTCCAGCTCATTATAGCCGGGTAATGTACCCAGAACCTCGAACAAGGCCTTTATCGGCCTGGTCCATTCCGGATACTGCACCTTAGTCGGAGGATTTTCACCCTCGGCAGGCTCAACTGTTCTGGCACCGGCATGAATACCCGCTTTCTCCAGTTCAACAGTCAGGCCATCTGCCTGCTCGGCTGGTATCCAGCCCTGTATCGCAAAAAGATCACTGTCAGCAAAAGCAGAATTACCAGCTAAAGAAAATTCCTTAACCTGTGCCATTTCAACCAGATATGTCTTAACCGCATCAAGATAAACAACGCAAGCGGCTATCTTGTCACTGGCTTTCTTATGTCTGGCTTCAAGAGCCAAAAGTTGATCTTTTATCTCAGGATTATCTGTTTCTGGTACCGACAATCTTTCAATCTTACTGTCCTGTGGCAAAACTATCTCTTCTTTGCTTACTACTGCTACCACCTTACGGCCTTCGCCAGCACTAAGCTCAGTTACGAACTCTGCCGCAACCTCAAGACTCTGTCCTTCTGGAACAACAAAAAACGACAATAACACACCGGCTTTTTTCAGTGAATCAATATCTGCCAGCTTCAGGTCGCCCCAATGCCTTTGATTATCTAACTGCCGCTTGAGCGATGCCGTTTTACTATTACATTCATCTATATCTTTTTTTGCTGAAATTATTTCTTCTACCACCGCAGAAACATCGGCTGACGACTTCTGTGGTTCTACAGGCAATGCCTCCAGCATATGACAGGCTTCAACAGTCTGCTGATACTTCTGGGTTAGTTGCTCTTCTGCCATCGCTGCGGCAGGGTCAACGGGCACAATATGTAATACCCCCCTGTTGTGCAGCTCTTTGAGCAGCAGATCTTTATCTGCCGCAGCAACTACTACCTGTATTTTAGACATCTTTACTATCATCTTTTATCTCCGACTTGTGTCTGAGTTAAAGTTCCTGGTAGCTCAAGCATCCTTGCTTGAGATTTAATTTGTTCTCAAGCCACAATAGCCTGTGCTAATTTAATTTTAATAATCTTTAATATCTGGCTCTTCGTCAACTCTTCAGCCTTTCAGGCCCAAGCACAGATACCTGTTCAACCTACTCATTTCAGGCGTTTGCCATTTCCTTTTCGGTCAGCTTACCCTTGGCGATCTTGGCCCGGCCTACTGCCGCTGCCATTTCATCAGAAAGCTGTATCTTGATCTTTCTGATATTTTCTTTGGCTTCAGGTATCTTTACCTTCTCAAAGAGGTTTACACGCTGAATGATCTTACTCAATTCTTTCTGTAACAGATCAAATTGCCTCTGTAAGATCTCCATACGGGCATTACAACGATTTACCTCACGCAAATCCTCAATTGTGTCATCAACCCAGGCCGGAGTGGTAAACAGACTATAAGCAGCCTTCTCAAATACTACATCCTCATAAACCGGCACATTAACACCGGCTATATTACTTTCATGAGTAAGTATCTCTTTACATTCGGCCAGACTCTTAACATTAACACCAGCTATATCCTTGAGTATAACACCATATTTTTCAAATACAGCGATAGCTTTTATCTTAGCCTGCTCTGCCTCGTCACGCTTCTTCGATATTGTTCGCAAAGTCATTTGCAACATCTGCTGCTTAAGTTTAAGTATAGGCAGATATCTCTGAAAACGCTTCAGATCGTCACGCTGGCGTTTGAGCTCAGGTCTGGTAAATTTTATTTTTTTCTTTGCCATAATTATTAATCAGCCTGTCACATAGCGACAAACATTAACTTATTACTTGTTAACTTATTTCTTATTACTTTGCAGCTAACGGCTTAGGCCAGTGCTTCTCAATAATAGTACGACGAATACCGATCTCTTCCGGCTCAAAACAATCTGCCAGCATTTCCCAGCAGCGGTCAAGTGCCTCAAACAGCGGTATATTCACTGACAGGTCCATGATCTTGCTCTCAAAATGCTCGCCATATCTGAGCAGGCGTTCGTCCCACTGACTCATCTCAAAACCCATGTCTCGTTTTTCACGGGCTTCGCGACACTGAGCGTAAAGCTGTAAGCATGAGTCCATAATGGCACGATGATCGTCCCGGCTTGTCCCATTAACCTGCTGTTTCAAACGACTCAGTGAACCAAACGGCTCAATACGACCGTTTCGCAGATAGAACTGACCCTCGGTAATATATCCGGTATTATCCGGTACCGGGTGAGTTACATCATCACCAGGCATAGTAGTACAGGTCAGCAGTGTCATAGAACCGGAACCATCAAAGTCAACCGCCTTTTCATAACGACGGGCCAACTGACTATAAAGGTCACCAGGGTAACCACGATTAGATGGTATCTGTTCCATAATGATCGCGATCTCTTTTAAGGCATCTGAGAACGAGGTCATATCGGTAAGCAATACCAATACCCGCTTATTCTGCAGAGCAAAACTCTCGCCAACAGCCAGACACAGGTCAGGAACCATAAGGCCCTCTACCACCGGGTCAGCCGCGGTATGAATGAACATTATCGTACGACCAAGCACGCCGCCTTCTTCAAAGGCCTTGCGAAACTTGAGATAGTCATCATTTCGTAATCCAATACCGCCAAGAATAATTACATCAGCATTTGCCTGCAACCCAACACGAGCAAGCAGCTCATTATATGGCTCACCAGCAACTGAGAATATCGGCAGCTTCTGCGATTCTACCAGCGAATTAAAAATATCGATCATGGGTATGCCGGTATGCACCATTTTATCAGGCATACGACGCATTACCGGATTCACCGCCGGTGACCCGATCTCTATACGCTTTGCTTCTACCTCTGGACGACCATCACGCGGCAGACCTGAACCGTTAAATATACGACCCAGCAGGTCATCACTGAACGGCACATCCATCGCCTTACCCAGAAAGCGAACCCGGTCTCCTGTCGATACACCCTGTG
>JAFGDI010000373.1 GCA_016932145.1 Sedimentisphaerales bacterium | reverse complement strand
TAAGAGCAGATGACCAAACTTATTACTCAGGGCCATAAGCAGATTACCCCGAATACGAGCCTGGATATTTTCTTCTGTTATGCCCTGGGCAGTACCGGCAAAAGCATGCGATAAAGTCTCTTCCATCGCCCGATGCGATAACTCGATCGGAATGATCTGGAAATCTATTGCCAGATTCGCCGCCAGATCGCGGGCATCATTAACGCTGTGTTCACTGGAAAAGCGACTGGGCATTGCTACGCCGAATACGCGATCTGCACCCAAAGCCTCTACGGCCAGAGCGGCTACTACCGCTGAATCTATGCCACCTGATAAACCAAGAACCACCGACTCAAAGCGACACTTGCGTACATAGTCTCGCAGGCCCAGAACCAATGCCTTATATACCGAAGCAATGCCTTCACTTATCGGCTCAACCCGGGTAGCAGATGTATCCTGAGTGTCTATTATAAGCAGGTCCTCAGCAAAGTCGCGGGCCTGAGCTACTAACTGACCGTTCTGGTCAAAGACGCAACTTACACCATCAAACACCAGCTCATCATTGCCGCCTACCTGATTAACATAAAGCAGAGGCATACAATATTTCATTGCCTGCTCGCCAAAAAGGCGAAGCCGGAAATTATGCTTGTCCATAACAAAAGGTGAGGCCGACATATTAATAACCATCTGCGCCCCGGCACGAGCCAGCTCGGCAAATGGATCTGTATCATATAAATGACGACTGCCATTTTCATTCGTGCGCCAGATATCTTCACAAATAGTCAGGCCTATTTTCATGCCGCCAAATTCTATGATCTGTATTTCACTGCCCGACTTAAAATATCTGGTCTCATCAAATACATCATAAGTTGGCAAAAGCCGCTTATAATAATTACTTACTACCTTGCCCTCTTGTAACAGAGCAGCGGTATTATGCAGACATTTACCAGTTGGCCCGGTATGCACACTTACATATCCAACCAGAGCAGATATACCCTGACAGCTTTGTGCAATTGTATCCAGGGCAGAAATATTCAAATCTACAAATCGCGGCTTGAGCAAAAGGTCTCGCGGCGGATAACCAGTAAGCGACAGCTCACTGAATACTATCAGTTGACAGCCGGCATTACGCGCGGTTTCGATCTCCTGAACGATCTTGCGCATGTTGCCCTTGAGGTCGCCTACTGTCGGATTAATTTGTGCCAGTGCTATTTTCATTTATTCTTTTTATATCTTCTTCGTATCGCACATTATCTTTGTATGCTGAACATCCGGGTTTCTCTTAAAAATCAAAACACAGGCCAACCGATATTTCTTTATGGCAATGCTGAGCATATTCATCGGCCCCGTCAATGAAGTGCCAGCGATAATCGATTCGCAGATCTGGCAGTGAACGAGACAATGATATCTTCACACCGGCCGCCAGGTTAATATCCAGCAGCAACTTACTGTCAAGTGCTTCACTATCAGAATTATAATATGCCATACCCGGACCAGCTCCAATAAAAGGACGCAACATGCCATCGGCAAAATTATCGCCGACCGGGAACAATAGTAAATTCAGATTCGCCAGATACCACTGAGCATCACCACTAACGGTTCCATCAACACCATTAGTTACCTCTTCATCAGCAAATACACCTGCGACTGTTCCTTCCAGGCCCCAATAGGTTGACTCTTTACCCAGACGCAAACCCAGCATTAAACCGTCATCAGTAGCTATATGATTTTCTTCTCCCCCGGCATCAACTACGCCACGAGCTATATCACCACCATAAAACATACCGGTAAATACCGTCGCTTGCAATTCACTGTCTGATATACTATCCCAGCCGGTGGGCTCATCGAAACCACTGGCCGATACCGAACCGCTCATCATACCTAATATCGCCAACATTGAAAACAGACGCTTCATCTGGTACTCCTTATTATAGTGGCCGCATGGGCAGCCCGAATAAATGTAAAAATAATTATATCAATGAATTATATCGTTATTTATAACCCTGAAATCAGATAAATACAACTATATTATTTTATCTCATCTGGCATTAAGGCTGCCTTTTTCTGTCGTTCCATGAAGAAAATCACCTTTTTATATATCTCAGGTGCAAATTTTGACTTTATTACCCGCTTGGCATCTCGAATAAAGGTTCGACGACTTAAATGCGTTATTATAACATGTTCATTATTACATTCTTTGAGCATGTCAGCCAACTGACTGACATGAATGTGACGGCCGGCCAGTGCCCTGTCCATATGATCAGGCTCTGTAAAGGTACATTCAGTAATAAGAACCTGGCTGTTCCTGACATGCTCAAGCTGCATATAGTCGCCGGGCATCGTATCACCAAGATATGTAACTAACGGTACATCAAGGACATAAGTAACCTCTTGACCACTCTGACGCAGCTTTGCTATCTCGGGGCCATTCAAATGGGCATACTCGCTCTTGAGCTTATTTCGCCTGTCTATTATCGTATAGCCCAGTGAGCCACGAGAATGATTGGTCTCAAATGCCTGAGCAAACAAACCACGCCTTAGCTGATATTCATCGCCGGGGTTTAATCCTATTATATTGGCTGGTGGGCGGTTACCATCTATCTCACCCCAGATATCGAGCAGCCTTTCGAGTTTTTCTTTAAATTCAGCCGGTACTAATGCCGTACCCGGCGACATCTCGCGAAAGCCTCTTTGCGAAAAGTAATAGCCGATCCCGGCACTATGGTCCATGTGGCCATGACTCAATAATAGATTATCCATCAACAAAGCATGTTCCGGACACCTGCCAATATCGAAACAAAGGTTCAACTCTGGTATGCTTATTACGGTTTCTTCGCCGGCTACACTATAGCCCTCTACTGTCAGGCTATCTACCTGAAACTTTACATGCTTATTTGATAACATTTCTACCTTATTTTTGCCGGGCTGCGGCCTGGTTAATCTTTAGGGCCGACCGACTCTTTTTCTGGGCCGGCCTCTTACCGTTGCTCTTTGATCCTATTTTAAATAGATACTGTGATCCAGCAAGAAAATTAACTGCTTTTAAGCTATTATTACTCTTTATATTATTTCTACACTGCTACACTCGATGTTATAGGACGCAAATGCCTGTATTTGCAGAACTAATCGTTTTCCATTATACAGGTTTTCCACATTTTATTTATTTAATTACAACTCTACTGTTATTTCTTTTTAATTTTGAAATATATTTTTCAGCTCATTCATCTGACTTATTCTCGGTGAAAAATCTATTTCCAATATTGTTAAACCTATGTAAGTAAACATCTTATCGGCTTATAGACCTATAATTGTTTTTTTACCAATATTTATCTCCTTCTTAACATATCTTTACCAACTACTCCACCCCATAGTGGTTAACAAAGTTATCCACATTTAATCCACATTTTTTCAAGACATAATTCACACTTTTAACGGTTTAGAAAAATTATCTCGCAATTCCTTATTTTTCTTAAAATAGGAATGGCATTTTCATACTTGCACTACCACTTAAACTACCTATATTCCCCATACTAACATCTAGCACTGCCAGGTTTTATTTTGACCTGTTAATAACTATTAGCTAAGGATAATTATTTTTCAGAAGGGCAGTTCTAAAGTTATATAAAAAAAAGTGACCCGGCCTGAACCTGATCACTTTTTTTATATTATATTTTATTTAACAAAATAACCTGAACTGTAATTCAAAACCAACTTAGTCAAGTCCTTTGAGTTCCCTTTCCAGGGGCGATATAGTTGGCAATACCGGCTGAGGGATATTAACCTTAATACCCAGCTCACCTAACCGGCGAGCTACATTGTCATAAGATGGGTCTTCCTCAAAAATCATCATTAAATACTGACGCTCTTTTTCCTGATTTTTAGTTGCAGCATAGTAATCAGCCAGAACCATCAGAGGACGAACATCTTTTTTAATTGGCGAATTCGGCACTGTTGAGCCACTATTACGGAAGGCATACTCCAGGCACTTAGCAGCGAAGATCTCTTCTTCAGCTTCCAGATATTTCTGTCCTATTCTTATATATTCGGAAGTAGGTACATTGAGTCTCCTGAAATAGGCATCGGCCACCTTGACAGCCTCTTCTTCCTGACGACTGCGGACCAGAGCCCTGATATAACCGATCTGAGCCATTTCCAGGGTCGGGTCATACTTAACCGCCAGCTCATATTCCCAGGTAGCTTTGGTCAGATTTTCCATTTTCTCATAGCAATATCCCAGCCAATAGTGGGTTGAGGCGTGAGATGCGTACTTGTCCAGACTCTGGTTAAGTACTTCTGCCGCCTGCTCATACTGGCCATGCTTGATATATATCTTGGCCTTCTGGTTAAGCTCGATGGCTTCCATACTCCTGCAACCAGCGATAAAAACCGTAAGCGCAAGAACTATAACAACTAAGGCTTTTTTCATTTATCTGCTCCGTAAGTAATATACATATTAATATCTTAAACCATGATATTAATCCCTGTAATGCAATTATTCAAGGAAAAAGCAAAGCACTCCAGACCAATATCGGCATTAGATATACTCAGATACCTGCATAAGAAGCTGAGATCTATTTATCGTAACCCCGGTAATTGCCTGTTAATGGCCGCCAAAGGGGCAGCTACCGCCACAACAAGAACCACCCGAAGCGCCGCAGGAGCCATCGGGCAACTGACAGCTTGTCTGCCCAGAGTTATCATGAGCGGCAAAGGTACTTACCTGGCGAGCACTATCACCCCCGCAGTCAGGGCATTTAATCTTCGTCTTATTATTCATACTCAAAGTAAGCTCTTCAAATTTCTTACCACACTTCTGGCATACATATTCATAAATAGGCATTCTATATTCTCCTGTTGTATATTACACCTGCCGGTTGCAGACTCGCATATATTATATAAGATCAGGGCAAATAAGTAAAAAAAAACCGCGACAGATCAGTTAAGGCACTGCCGCGGCTTATGGGAGGGGTATGAAAAAAGTTGATATCAGTTTATCCTCTGGAGGGGCAGATATCCAGCCCCCCCACAAATAACTATTTAATACTAATCGTCTGCGGTTTGCTCTCTGGCCGCTTTTCTACCGCAATTCTCAATACGCCATTTTCATATTCTGCACTTACTTTATCCTGCATTATATTCTGCGGCATAC
>JAFGDI010000372.1 GCA_016932145.1 Sedimentisphaerales bacterium | reverse complement strand
CTTCCGAAGCGGGATTTATCGCAAAAACCATAGGAATTAGGAAATGTAAAGTGACAACTTTAATTCAGGACTTGACAGTTTCGCCTTCGGCGAGGCTTATTTCTTATTACTAAACAATTTAGTTCACAGTTAACTTTGCTATTTATATAAACACAGTGAACGCTTACTGAAATTAATTATCCTGACTCAGAGATAAATGCTATAATGACAGCTTGTGATCATTAATTCAGTAAACGCTGATCTTGTGAGGCTGGTTATGTATTGTCATAAAACTCTTTCCCCTATCGTTTGGTTGTGGCTCTTTTTAGTTACATCAGTAATAAATGCAGGTACTGGTCTGTCGCTCAGTGATTTCCGGGCTCATGACCCGTTTGTCCTGACTGATGATGCCAGTAAGACCTACTATCTTTATACCAGTGTTACTAATGGTGCTCTGCCGCGTGGTAAAAGTGGAGTGGTAGTCTTTAAAAGTGCAGACCTGCAAAGCTGGGATGGACCGCATTTGGTTTTTTCAGTGCCTCAAAATGGTTGGGCCAATACAGCTCATGGTGCCTGGGCTCCAGAGGTACACATTTATAAGGGCAAGTATTATCTTTTTGTTACCCTGCATAATGAAGATAAGGTAATTGCTCTGCCACCAGAGAGCTGGCGTAAGACTCATGCTCGCGGCACACAGATATTTGTCAGTGAATCGCCGGAAGGGCCATTTACAGCTATTGCTGACAGCCCGGCAACTCCGGCTGAAGTGATGACACTTGATGGCACTCTCTATATAGAAGACGGTAAGCCCTGGCTGGTATATTGCCATGAATGGATACAAGTAATAGATGGTACCTTTGAAGCCAGGGAATTAAAACCGGATCTTTCCGGAACGGTTGGTAATACTATGCTTTTGTTCAGGGCTTCAGATGCACCCTGGATAACACCCTGGCAGGCTAAGCCCGGCGATGAGCCACGAGAGTTTGTTAGTGACGGGCCTTTTTTCTATCGAACAAAAACAGGCAGGCTTCTTATGTTATGGTCAAGCTGGCTGGAGAATAAAAAGTACTGTCAAACAGTTGCTTATTCTCTTAGCGGGCGATTAGCCGGTCCCTGGCGACAGTTGGCCCCTTTGCTTACCGACCATAGTGGTCATGGTATGATTTTTAAGACTTTTGACGACAGGCTTATGCTGGTTGTGCATCATCCTACTATGAGTCCGGAATCGAGAGCAACTCTTTATGATCTGGTCGATACTGGCGATACCGTAAAAATATCAGCCCCGGCATTAACCCCATAAAATTTCAGGGCAGCCGGCTGAATCGAGAATCTCTTTTATAGCCAATTCCGGCTATTGACAATCAAATTGTCGCCCGGGTATAATGTCAGTCTTATAAATATAAATTGTTGAAAACTTTATTTCAGGAATTTTAATAACTATGTTGTCGTATTGTCTGGATTGTGCGGCTAATGACCAATCGTGTTGTGAAGGTAAGCAGATCTATATCACTTTGGGTGATGTGCAAAGGATCAGGGAATTTGGCATAAAGGAAGAGTTTCATACCTTTGAGCCACTTGGGGAAGATTATCTTACCGGCGGCGGCGACCCCGGCTGGAACCCTCTTATTCTCAATGAAGATGGTAACCGGCGAATACTGGCAGTAAAGGCCGATGGTAATTGCATGTTCCTTTCTGATAAGGGGTGTACTTTGCCGGGCAATGTGCGGCCGCTTTTGTGCCGGATATATCCTTATGACTTTACCGGCCCATCGATTACCGGCATGTGCCAAGGTTGTCCTATATCTAAACAGGAAAACTGGCTTGATATTCTTAACTCATCTCAGATGAACCTGGAAACTGCAAAGGCCTGGGTTGAACAACTCTATGATGAGATATATCAGGAACGGGCCGCCGCGGGTATCATTGAGCATACTCAATGCCGGCAACATGCTGATAATCCTGCCTCGGTAAATCTTTAATTTTATCCTGGATAGCAGATACAGACAGTAGTTCCCTGTCCTGATATTGTTGGTAGGCCCAGATGGGTGTAGATAAAAAAATGCGGCCTGTTTTAAGCCGCATCTCGTGAATTGTTCTCATCCTGTACTGCGCTCTACGCAAATTACATGGCCCTGTAGTCCGTTAAAGAGACACTTGATATTGCGTCACCTTGAAGCGAACAGACTCCGGGCTCAGTATCAGCACAAAGCAGCGTAGCTGGCAATGGTCAGGATGATAATACGGTATTTACGAGTCATGAAAGACTCGAACAGTGAATAAGCTCTAGTAGCCATTTTCTTGACTCCATATAGTCAGTTCCTGTCTGTGCGGCGTTCCTCCAGTGGTTACCGCTCAGCAAATATACTGCAACAGTCGTGCCGATTTGTTAGAAATAGATTAAAAGAGAATTGGTTTTGCTCTAAGTGGTTGCAATGTAATTAGTTATGTTGCAATAGATTGTCGGGTTTGGCATTGCGGCCTGTAGCGGTTATATCGATAAAGTTTTTTTATGAACAGAGTCCTGAATTGTTTTTTGCTTAAGTCTTTACTTGGAAAATATTTATGTCTGGCCAGGGCGGCGTTGATGCTTTTTTGCAACATATCATCATAATTCACTGTTGTTTCTGTAACAAAGCTGTGATTGTTATTACGGGGCTGAAAATAACTAGATTTCAGAGACAATACTAATTATTATATAGTTGCGACTCGCCTGGAGGTGGTGTAGTCTGTTAATGTTGACATGATCGTTGGCCTGATAGCTATTGATGTCTCTGGTAACCTTATTGCCAGGCAGGTAGTATAAGAGGTATCGAGCTGATGTGGTAATATAATGAAATTGGAAAGATAATAGTGGCAGATAATACAGATAAAGTACAAGATTACGGTGGTCGGGTGAAATTTGTTAATAATCAGGCAAGTGCTGCCCATAGTATAAAAGATACGATAGAATCTTTGGTTATTGCCTTTGTCCTGGCATTTGTTTTTCGGGCTTTTGTGGTTGAGGCATTTGTTATTCCCACAGGCAGTATGGCTGACACCCTGCGAGGCGCCCATTTTCGTTTAACCTGTCAGGATTGTGGCTATCAATATAACTACGGTTTTGTCCATAAGAAATATATACAGGGTAATCAATATCAGTATCCCAATGAGAATTATATTCCCCCGGAAGAATACCCGATAGATAAGGATCATGCCCGGCTGTTACGGGCGATGCGGGTTATGTGCCCGATGTGTGGCAATGCTATAGATAATTCCAGTCCGCAGCCGGTGTGTAATGGTGACAGGATATTGGTATTAAAGTACTTATATCAGTTTGTTGACCCAGAGATCTGGGATGTTGTCGTGTTTAAGAACCCGATAGTGCCCGCTCAGAATTATATTAAGAGAATGATCGGCCGCCCTGGAGAGACAGTAGAAATAATTGACGGTGATATTTATATCGACGGCAAGGTACAGACTCGTCCTGAGATCGTGCAAAATGCCATGTGGATACCGATCTTTGATCAGGATTATCAGTTGCCGCAGAAGCAGGCAGTCTCTGATCGTTGGGCCAGACCATGGCGGCCAGTAAATGAATCTGGTATATGGTCAGAAGATGAGAAGTCACACAGATATTATTTCAAAGGGGCCGACCAGTTAGAGATAATGACTTTTTTCCAGCCTAGACTTAATGACCTGGTCTCAAATTTCCTGCCCTATAATGGCTGGTCCTCGCATAATCAGGCAGCGCGTGATATAACCAGTGATCTGAAGATATCTGTTTCCTGCAAGCCTTCTGATGTCATAGGCGAGTTATGCTTATATATAAGTAAGTATCAGCGAACCTATAAGATGGTACTGGATTTTTCGGGTAAATGCCGGATCGTTGATGAAAATAGCAATGCAACGGTGTTTGAGCAGGAGGTGAAGCCGCTGCCAATAGGCCGTTACAGCAATGTGTCATTTGCTCTGGCCAATCATCAGTTTGAGATAACTTTAGGTGAGGGCCATATTCGTCAGCGTTTCACTTTTGATGGTGCAAATGATGCAAGCGATTGGGGTTATGCCGGTGCTGGTCAACAGCAGGTATATCCATCATTGGCTCTGGCGGGCAGGGGTAGTGCCTTTGAACTGGAAAATATCAGGGTATTTCGCGATACGCATTATACTATAGCCCCGGAAGGTTCAATTACAGCAGGTCTTGGTTCTGAGGGGAACCCGATAACACTCGGGCCGGATGAATTTTTTGTGATGGGCGATAATAGTGCCTCCAGTTACGATTCAAGGTTCTGGGATTCAAAGGGTTATAACACTAAAAGAGAATTTGAATATACTATGGGAACAGTTCCCAGAGATTACCTGATCGGTAAGGCGTTCTTTGT